>CAYSAH010000588.1:0-2578 GCA_964428945.1 uncultured Bacteroidaceae bacterium
ACGAGATGCTCGAAAAAATCCGTGCAATTTCAAACCAGGCAAATATCCATTTTAGTCTGGAATACGGTATAAAAGACTGGATCATGGTTGGATTGGGTCGTGGAACTTACGAAAAAACATATGATGGTTTTATAAAACTAAGTCCAATAAGACAATCCTCCGGTGCGAAAACCATGCCTGTTTCTGTATCCCTGATGTCGGGAATTTACCTGAATTCAATTAAATGGAACGATGAATCCAGAACTTACATTTTCCCGCACCGGCTGGAATATGTCAACCAGGTCCTTGTTGCAAGAAAATTCAGCCCGAGCCTTTCAGTGCAGCTGATGCCCTCTCACCTTCACAGGAACCTCGTGGTTTCTGAACTCGACCCGAATGACCTTTTTGCCATTGGAGCAGGTGCAAGGATCAAGCTTAGTACAAGAGTGTCGATGAATGCTGAATATTATTATGTTGTGAACCCCGGGAACGAATTCCTGTCCACCCCTCTTTATAACCCGCTTTCAATAGGCTTTGACATTGAAACCGGGGGCCACGTCTTCTCCTTTATATTCACAAACTCTCTTTCCATGACTGAGCATGGCTTTATTGGAAACACAACCGGGAACTGGCTTAACGGGGATATACATTTTGGCTTTAATATTTCCAGGGTATTTGCCCTGAAAAAGTAAAACTTATTGGCCCGTTCTTTGTTTATTTATTCAATCAAAACCATAAGAAAATGAAACGCAAAATATTATTTGTATTTGCAGTTATCGCAAGCGCTGCAGCATTTGCCCAACAAAATTTTATGACCAGGGAAGGGTCCATCCAGTTTTTTTCACATACCGCGATTGAAGATATCACAGCTTTGAATAATCAGGTGGGAAGCATTATTAATGCTGAAACAGGCGAAGTTGTTATTACGCTTAAAATGACAGATTTCAAATTTGAGAAGAAACTTATGGAAGAACACTTCAATGAGAACTATGTTGAATCTGAGAAGTTCCCAAAAGCAACATTTAAAGGAAATATTACTGACAATGCGAAGGTGGATTACTCGAAAAAAGGGGTGTATCCGGTTATTGTTAATGGGGAAATGACCATCCACGGTGTAAGCAATAAGATCAATTCAGAAGGTACAGTTGAAGTAATTAAAGGCGGTATAGTCGCAAAGACCAAATTCATGCTGAACCCGGAGGACTATGGCATTGTTATTCCCCAACTGGTCAGGAATAATATTGCAAACAAAATGGAGATCACGGTCGATATGAAATACACGCCGATGGATTAAGGGTGTTTGGACCCATCCATCTCCAAACTATCTTACCATCAATATTTCAGTAGACTTCGCTGAGTTCTCGTCGATTCTTATAAAATATGGACCTGCCTCCATAGAAGTCGTTCCAATCCTGTTAAGTCCGCCATTGACAATGCTTTTAAGGACTTCTCGTCCATCAGCAGAATATACTGTAAGGTCCCTTTCCCCTTGAATATTGAGATCAATAACGAAATAATCCTCCGAAGGATTAGGGTAAATTCTGTATAACCTGCTGGCCACATTCCCTAAAACCGAGACAGCATTGGGATCTATCAGTTTCATCACTCCGAAAATGGTGGCATCAATATAACTGTTGTTGGCTGTGGCTGATGTAAGGGTCATTGAACCGAAGAAGTTCTCCCGTGAAGTAGTCTCGTCATTGTCGCAATAAGCCACAGAAAAGCCCATGATTTTTCCATTTTCAGGGAACACCCTGCTGGCTTCAGGATTGCTGTTATTATAAGTAGCATCATGGAGTTTAATGGCAAATTCCCAAAGATAGAGGTCGTCCCCTATGGTATCCATAACAACATCAATATGATCCTTGTAATTGATCCCTCCACCTGTGGTACTTACATCAACCGCATCATAAAAAGTGCTCACATGGTATGCAAAGGCATTGTTATTATACTGGTGGTTCCCCATGGACCTGTCTTCATCAATAAATATTTCAACACAGTCATCATCCCAGTAATTTTGAAGTGGGTCTGCATGATCATCTGAGATCGAATCATCGTGTATTTCGACAAGCAGGTAGAAATATTCCTCATCCCAGGAAACTTTGAATCTCCCTTCAAAATCACTTTTCGAAACTGTTACACCCCATGGGATCCAGGTCTGCCCGATGGCATACCATTCAGCATTGGTCCAGCATTCTTCTGTGGCCTGTCCGTCAATAGTAACAGGGGTAGTGCTCATGTAATTGAAGATCGTGTCGTACTTTGTCTGACCTGCAACATTTATTGAAGCAAGCATTGCCAGTATGATTAAACCAAAGTTTTTTTTCATTCTTTCTAATTATTTGAAGTAATGGACAAATTCCTGTCCTGTAAATTGTGTTAATCCTTTAGGAGATGCGATCCAGACCAACCCAGCCGGATCCGTAGCCAGGAATTCAATGGTGTCACTTACAAGTTGGGCTGAGGTCCTCGTATAGGTGATCCATGAATTGCCATCATAACGGCTTAAACCATTTGTTGTCCCGAACCACATATCTCCGCTTCCGTCTTTCGTTATCGAAAGTACTGTATCACCCGCAAGGCCATCATAGGTCGAAAG
>CAYSAH010000589.1:0-2563 GCA_964428945.1 uncultured Bacteroidaceae bacterium
GGAGAAATATCCTTTTGCCTGGGAATTCAGGAAGCAGGTTTTGAACGCTTTGCCTCAAGAATAAAGAAATTTTTACAGCGCTTTCAGCCAGGTGTCTGCCATTAACTGTGAACCCGCAATTGTCGGGTGTACACCGTCTGCCGTCCAGTAACTTGCCGGTGCGTAATTCAAGGCATCTGTAAATGCCTTTTGAAAGGGGACCCAGGATGCATCAAATTCTTTTGCCACGTGCGCTGCTATTTCCTGGTAAACCCTGAAGGGCTTGATCCATGTTTCATCGACGACATTCGTGTTTGGCAGGATAAATGGCTCACAAACTATAAGTTTTATTCCATGCAGTTCCTCCTTCGTGCGCTTTAGCAGATTTCGAAGATCTGTTTCATATATTTCAGGGGTTCCATCATATTTACCATTACGCATGTGCCAGTAATCATTTACACCTATAAGAATGCTCAGAACCCTTGGAGTAAGATCGATACAGTCCTTGTTCCACCTTTCGTTCAACTGGTAGACTTTGTTCCCGCTGATCCCCCGGTTGTAAATCGAAAGTGAATTTCCTGCAAGATCACACAAAAGTTTTGCTGCAATCTGAAGTACATATCCGCTTCCAAGCGAGCGAGGTTCATTTGCCCATTCATTCTTTCTTTCCCTCCCTGCATCTGTTATTGAGTCACCCTGAAATACGATAACATCACCTGAATCGAAGAAATTATTGTATCCGGATGTATTTTTTTCAGATTGTTCACAAGAGACCGGGATAGCTGAAAGTCCCGCTAAGGCAGCTGCTCCCAGTCCTGCTTTTTTAACAAAATTCCTTCTCGATTCGTCCAGTTCTGCGGTTCTTTCTTTCTTCAAATTACCATGTATTAGCTTGGTTCTAAAAACAAAATTAAACCTATGTACCAAATATGCAAGGCTGGGGATTTCTTTTTTCTGAATATCCATTTCATGGTACCTGAATTTTAGAATATGAATACAGGTAAATCTATATTTTAGTTATCTTCCTTGAAAAATATTCCCGTAATGAGCAGCTTTCTATTATTGGCCCTGGTTTTTATGAGCATTGTGGCTGTTATTCTTTCCACCTCGCGTTTCAAAATGAATCCTTTTTATGCATTGATTTCAATTTCGATCATTCTTGCACTTATTGTTCCGGGCCCTGCAGGGGCGATGGCAGTGTTAAAGGATGGTTTTGGAGGTACGCTTGGATCTATAGGATTGATCATTGTCTTTGGAACTTCCCTGGGAGTATTGCTCGATAAGTCGGGTGCAACAAGGGGGATGGCAGAATTTATTCTTCGTTTCGTTAAAAAGGATAAATCTTCCCGGGCCATCGCAATTACCGGGGCCATTGCCGGTTTACCGATCTTTTGTGATTCCGGGTTTATCGTGCTGAGTGGATTGAATAACTCGCTTGCGAAGCGTTCCGGTATCCCTGCCGGAAGAATGGCGGCTTCCCTGGCAATAGCATTGTTCTCAATGCATTGCCTGGTTCCGCCGCATCCCGGCATCACTGCTGCTTCAGGAATAATCGGAGGAAATATTGGCAAATTGATCTTGCTTGGGACTTTACTTGCGGTTCCGGGTGCTCTTGTTGGTTATCTATGGGTAAAGTTTATCACTCAAAGGACAAAGCAGGTTGGGGAAGAGATGATCACTGACACATTCGTGGATGACTCTGCTGTTCCCGGACCATTACTCTCGTTTCTGCCAGTAATTCTCCCTCTCCTCCTGATCAGCGCGAATTCACTCCTGGAACTTTCACATTTGCCAGAAGATGGGATCCTCATGGACATTGCTGGTTTTGCAGGTAACCCGGTCATAGCATTGCTTATAGGAGTGGTTTCCGCGATTATTACCCTGCCAAACGAAAAGTTAAAGAATACGGACGCGTTCCTCATTGAAGGGATCTATAAGAGCGGACCGATACTTTTGATAACTGCTGCAGGAGGGACCTTCGGCGCAGTGATCCGGAATACAGGGATGGGAGATATTTTTTCAGAACTGCTTACAGATTCCAGCCTTGGACTGATCATCCCGTATTTGCTTGCTATGCTGATGAAAACCGCCCAGGGATCCTCGACTGTTGCTGCAATAACTGCCTCTTCCATTGTCGCACCCATGATACCAGGATTGGGACTTGACAATGAAACCGGCAGGCTTCTTGCACTGCTGGCAATTGGAGCAGGGACTATGACCCTCTCGCATACCAATGACTCCTTCTTCTGGGTGATCTCTAAATTTTCCGGAATTTCTGTAAAGCAAACCCTGCGGCTTTTTTCCACTGCCACGATCGTGGTTTCTATTTTTACTTTGGGAATGGTGTACCTGCTATCTTTATTACTCTGATCCCGGCGATACATTCCAGAAGGCTAATAAGACACTTACTATTTAAAGTAGGATACTGAAGCGTACTTAATTTTTTCAATGATCATGCTCTTGAACCCAAACTTCTAAAGCACAGTAAACCTGTTTCGACAAGCTATATAAAGTGTTCAATATGCCTCAGAAACCTGCTTTTTTTTCTCTTTAAAATTTGTACTTCAATCCCAATCTAATTACC
>CAYSAH010000590.1:0-2553 GCA_964428945.1 uncultured Bacteroidaceae bacterium
AATAGTGCCTGTGAAGGGTCTTTAATTACAGCGTCAATATAAGGAACATCACCGAAAAATTCGGTTAAATACATATAGTTATATGCTCTTAACACCATTGCCTGAGCCTGAATTGCCTTGAACTTATCTTCGCTGACTAAATCTTTTGCTCTTTCCATATTCTCCAAAAGCGAATTTGCACGGGCAATTCCCGTATAGAAATACGAATAGGCATCTTGAAATCCTCCAGTGGTAGTTCCCTGTATTCCCTGCCCAAGTTCAGACATTCCGGCAACATTGGCTCCCCTGTTAATGCCAAGATCAGTTGCTCCATTGTCCATAAGCACCTGAAGAGGAAGCTGATATCCTCCTTTATAGATCAATGTATTATAAACTCCGGTGAGTGCCAGATTTAATTCCTGTTCATTGCTGTAAAAAGTAGCATCAACGGGTTCTGTTAATGATTTAAGGTCAAGAATTTTGTCCTCACATGCATTAAAACCACTCAAAAAGAGCAGTAACATTATTATAATTTTATAATTTTTCATTTTTTAAATTTTATTTAAAATTATCAACTAAAAATTCACTTCTATTCCGGCTACGAAATTTCTGACAATTGGGTAAAGTCCACCTTGTGTACCATTTGGAGCTAATGGATCTAATCCTTCAGGTAGTTTATCGAATGTAAACAGGTTCTGACCAGAGCAATAGATCCTGAATTTATTAATGAAGGCTTTTTTAAGTAATGCGCTTGGAAGCGTATAGCCAAAAGTAATGTTTCTGACTCTCAGATATGAGGCATCAAACACCCAGGTACTGCTGGTTTGGATATCGTTGCTTCCTGAACTTGTAGGTTTTATAATTGGAAATTTTGCGTCTAAATTTTCCGGTGTCCAACACTCATTTACATGCCATTCCTGTATATTCCCGGCGTTAAATAAAGGCCACACATAATCCCCTCCAAGTAAAACGTCACGTTTGCCAACTCCCTGTAAAGAAACGGATAGGTCAAAACCTTTATATTCGGCATCAAGGTCTATTCCGTAAGTCATTCTGGGGAAAGGATTTCCCAATGCAACCCGATCATTTGCATTAATAATACCATCGGCCTGATCCGGGATATCGTCTCCGTTGGTGTCAACGGTCAACTGATCTTTATATTGAATATTTCCTGGAATCAAAGTGCCAATTTGAGGAGGCGCAGCAGCAATTGCAGCAGCATCCTTAAACATGCCCACCGATTCATAACCATATATTAAACCAATCGGGCTGCCTACCTGTGTAATTGAGTTTCCTGAAATAATAGGACTAATCCCCGACAAATTGGTAACGGTATTCTTTACATCTGAAATACGAAAGTTGACATTATAATTAAAATCTTTTATATTGTCTTGCCAGGTTGAAGAAAATTCCCAACCTTTATTTTCAACATTACCGGCATTTTGCGGAGGTGCGGATAGTCCAATAACAAGAGGTATTGGTAAATTCAACAAAATATCTTTTGTTTTACGGACATAATATTCGGCAGTAAACGATAAGCGGTTCTCAAAAAAACCTGCATCTATTGCAAAATTGGTAGTTTCTGTTGTTTCCCATTGGATGTTTTCGTTGGCAAGAACATTCTGGGTGGCACCTGTATAAACCGAATTCCCAAAAACATAATTTCTGCTTCCAAGAGAAATCGAAGAAACATAAGGGAAATCGCTTCCTATCTGCTGATTTCCCAATTGCCCCCATGATGCGCGAAATTTTAAATTTGAAAACAAATTCAGATTCTTGATGAATTCTTCTTCTCCTAACCGCCATGCAGCAGAAAAAGAGGGGAAATAAGAAATCCTGTTATCAGGTGCAAATCGCGAAGAACCATCTCTCCTGATATTTGCTTCAAACAGGTATTTGCTTTTAAAAGCATAATTTAACCTTCCAAAATATGATACCAGGCTTGAGTGCGTTGCTGTTCCGGAATTAGCGTCATTTTCTTCTGATCCTGCATTCAATACCTGGTATTCCGGCAATATGAAATTATCCCGCGAAGCTGAAAAAAATTCATACTCGTATTTTATAGCCTCATAACCAGCAGTGACCGAAATATCATGAGAATTAAACGTTTTTGAATAGAAAGCCAATGCGTTAAAAGTTTGATTAAATGTCCTTCCATTACTTTGATATAAACTATTTTTATTGGGCACTTTTCGGACATTAGTTGACCCGGGTTCCAAATAAAAATCAACTACATTGACAAAAGTTTTATCGTAGGCATCATTATATTCCGGAGTGTACATTATTGAAAATTTTAATTCCGGAATAGGTTTGTAGTTTGCTCTTAAACTACCTCTGAAATAATTGTTATTCGTATTGTCATATCCGCCATCGTTAGCAAGAGCTACAGGATTTCTGCCCGCCCAGCCGTCTGCCCAGGTACCATCGGAATAAATTGCCGGATAAGTGGCAGGAATACGGTATGCCTGTTGAACAATTATTGCTAAACTTTCAGTTGCATTGGTCCTTAATGATTTATAGAAATTAATGTCAACGTTAGCATCAAATTTTTCTGAAAATTTAATATCTGAATTA
>CAYSAH010000591.1:0-2535 GCA_964428945.1 uncultured Bacteroidaceae bacterium
AGGCTTGCTTTATATTCTCCGGTGGTTCTGGTGGCGTATAAATGCATATTCGGAACTGGTGGCGATGATCGCTGCATTTGTATTCTCAATTACCTTTATCCTCATGGAGAATTTTGGTCTGAAGGAGCTCGAAGGCGACAGGATCATTATTGCAGGAATTGAAACTACCATGGGGGTCTGGAACATCTTCAAATTCCTCTCTATCGTTGGACTTACAACTGTTTCATGGATCATAACCTCCCTGCTGACCAGTCCGGTGGAAGACAAGGTACTGAGGGACTTCTATAGAAAGATTAAACCTGGGGGCCCGGGTTGGAAGAAAGTGCTTCAAAAGGCACGTGATGAAGGAGTTGAGCTGGTAAAGGAGAAGGACCTCAAATGGGATGTTCCTACCGGTATTCTTGCAATGATCATGGGAGCGATCGCTATTTACAGTGTACTCTTCTCGATCGGGATGTTCATCTATGACGACCTGAGAATGGCCATTATTTTCATTGTCCTTGGAGTGCTTTCCACTTCAGGGATGATCTTCTTCTGGCAGAAACTGAGAACGGAGTAACTAGCCCGTAGAGGATTTACCGCAGAGTCGCGTCGAGTAACACAGATTACATTTGCAAACGGGGAAGTCAATTTGCTGCTCCTTCCCCTAAATTAGTGTTCGATCTCACTCCGGCGGAAAATCCAACTTTCTGTTCCACCAGGGAATCCACCCAGTACCGGCAGACCTGGCCTTACTGGCAGCATTGCGATATGCATCTTCATGGTTGAATTCATTGTCGCTCAGATCAAAGGGATGTTCAAATGTTTCCAGCTTTAACTGCAGTTCCTTTTTCATTTCCTCCAGTATTTTCCTGTATTTAGGATCACTGGCCAGGTTGACTTGTTCATAAGGATCATTCTCAAGATCATACAACTGGTCTGCATCAAAATAGAACGGGTAATATTCCATTGAAATTGATGAATGTACTGTTCTTTTTGTACCCATCTGCGATATTGTAATCGCAGAACCTGATGCAAGACTGTCCATTATCCTTTCAGGAAAGCGAATAGCAATATATTTGTATTTGCCATTGGAAACTCCCCGGCTGTATCCCTCTTCATAATAAAGGATCCTGTCATCAACAAGTTGGGGCCCTTTAAATACATCGGCAAAACTCTTACCGTCAATGATTTGGTCAGAACTGATCCCGGCACCTCCAAGTTCTGCAAAAGTCGGAAGAAAATCTATGAACTGAATATGATCATAACTCTGTGTTCCGGGGTCGATATGATCGGGCCACCAGGCAACAAAAGGGACATTTACTCCCTGGCTATAGACGGTGGATTTCCCAGGCTCAATGTTATGATCGGCAGTAAGGATCACAAGTGTATTTTTATCATATCCGAACTCACTCAACATTTGCATGATCGCACCAACCTGGTCATCCATATATATTCTTCCGGCCAGGTAATGATTAATATGATCAGAAACCCCCTCACCATAATTCCATCCAAGATCATGTAATCGTTCAAAAATTGAACTTCTTGAAGGCATTACATTCCTTAACTCCCCGATTCTGCCTTCAGCAGTGTAAACAGGATCACTTAACAAACTTTCAAAATGATTCGGACCATGCATCGCAGTTGAATTTATTGTCAGGAAAAAAGGCTGACTGCCTGACAATGACCTGAAAAAATTCCTCACACCCCAAACCTGGTATTCCAGGTTATGCTTACGGATTGCCTTTAATGGGAGTGTTTCCGGATTTTCCCATTGTATTGCTCCTGCAAAATCCGTACCTGTTAAGACCTTTACTCTTGCTGTCATCAGATCCTGGTAGATCCTTAATAAACTGTCGGCTTCCTTTGTATCCGGAGAAAGATCAGGATCGATTTCCGGCATCAGTGGGTTGAAATAAGGGTTATCAAACTGAAGCGAACCAAGATGGAATTTCCCAACAAAGCCTGTCTGGTATCCTGCCTCCTTCATAAGCTCGTGCATCGTCAGGTTCTCTTCTGTCAAAGGAGTATTCCAGGCTATCAGGTATGGAGACCCATCCGGATTCCCGGAAAGAAAGCTCTCATCTTTACATCTGCCTGCATATTGCCCGGTCATAATTGAATACCTGCTCGGAGTGCAAGCCGCTGAAGTTGTATATGCCTGGTGAAAAACCATTCCCTGCCGTGCAAGGTTTTCAATGTGAGGCGTTGGGAGTTCATCACCATAACAGCTCCAATGTTTGAAATCAACATCATCTGTCATAATCAGGATGATGTTCGGCCTCTCAGAAACCTTCGAATTTTTATTGCTGCAGGAAGACAGGGAAAATAGGATAATCAGCAAAGCTGCAAGTATACTTTTCATGGTATAAGTGATTTCTGTAAAGATAATTGAAATATGGCTGGACAAAAATTTAAAAACGGATTAGTAGTTTAATCAGACATGGATAAGCTCACCTTTTACATTCCTCTCAAAAAGGCAACTTGCTGCTCTCCTTCCCGAAGCCGCTGTAAAAAAAGAAACGTTAGAAAGAAGCAAAAAACGAAAGTTATATA
>CAYSAH010000592.1:0-2523 GCA_964428945.1 uncultured Bacteroidaceae bacterium
GTCGATGGGAATGACCACCAATGCATCCACCCCCTGGCTTGTAAATTCATCCACAAGTTGAATTTGCCGCTTAATCTCTGTTTGATTACATGTTCCTGCAGGAATCAATTCAAGATCTCCCCTCTTGTTGGCATAATCGATTGCACCCTTTGTCATTGCCTGAAAGAATTCGGTTTCCAGCGATTTCATAACCAGTCCAACGACAGGAATCATTTTTCTCATGAAAGAAATCTCTTTTAAATAATAAGGATTCCGGGAGTAGTTCCCGGAACCACTATTCTTTCATTAATTTACGTCTCCAATGCTTTATCGTGGTTATAAAGTTCCCATCCCATATAGTTGCCAATGGCTTCTTGCAGGATTTCAGCCACATGACCGCGGACCATTGCCACATGATGTTCGTAACCGTTTTTGCACAGATGCTTCATCAGTTTCTGCAGTTTGTTGATTTCGCAAACTGCAATACCCCCGTCCATCCCATATGGATCGTCGGTAATTCTGCCCTGGCCCAGGTAAGATTTGATCAGGCCGTTTGTATCGTCAGTAGAGATCCTGAAGTAGGTCATGTCTCCTGGTGCGACTTTGCCTTTCACGGCTCCGAATGTATCCTCGCTTCCAAGTACAGTCCCCAGCACGTCAAGGCTTCCGATCTCGATGTCATTCTGGAAGAACGATTTCGGGTAGTTTGAGCAGTGAGTACAAACCACTTTGTTTCTATCCTCCGCGAAGTTGTTGTTCCAGTCGAGCAGGGCAGATGGAGTCTGAGCAGCCATGGCCAGTGCATACATCGAGACAACCCCTGCTATATCCACTTCGCAGGCAGATGGCATCAGTTTTTCACCCATCATGCTCATGGTCACGCATGCTGCGCAGCCGTAGTTTTTCTCAATTGATTCCCAGCATTGAAGGGCCGATATCTGGATGTTGTTGTTTTCAATCCAGTTTTCAACTGCAAGGCCGAAACGTGCCTGTCTGGAAATTTTGTCTTTCTGGAGTACTTTGCAGGTTCCATATGCCTGGATATCTTTCACTTTGTTGAGTACGGCCGGATCATTATCATCTATCTTATTAGCAGCCGCCATTATCTCAGACATGTCGACCGGTACAACGGTTATGCCATATTTCTGCAGTAGTTTCTCGCTGGCCCGCATGGTCTGGAATCCGATTGGACGTGTCCCTATGGCGCCTACGCGCAATCCGGTCATTCCTTTTATTACCCGGCATATACCTGCGAATTTCAGCAGATCCTTTGTGAACTCCTGGCTGTCGAGGCTGTAGGTATGGTAAATTGTATCGGTGAATTTAATGCCATACTGATACAGGTTATTGCATACTGAAAGCTTGCCGCAGAAAGCATCGCGGCGGCTTTTCACGTCAACTTTGTCGTTGTCATCGTCACAGGCCTGTATCAGCACCGGAACCTGCAAACCGGACAACTTGATAGAATTCACCACACCCAGTTCGTCACCAAAGTTTGGCAGCACAACAAGTATCCCGTCAATGATTTCACTGTGCTTTTTAAAAAAAGCAGCACATTTTACTGCATCATCATAACCTTCAACGTTTCCTGTCGGTGTTTCGCTTTCAGGGAGTATTACGTATCCAAACCCCATCTTTTCGAGCTTGTCGAGTACTTTTTTACGAGCTTCTACAGCCAGTCTGAAATTGAAGATGTTACGCGTGGCTATGATTACTCCGAATGTCTGCTTGATTGTTTTCATTTTGCTATTTTTTAATAGTTATACTGTCATTATTTGCGATTCCTGCCGGTTTATTTTCTTGTTATAACCGGGTTTTTTCGATGGCCTTTTTCCAACCGGCATAAAGTGCAACGGTTTCATCGGGCTTCATGTTTGCTGAAAAGGTACGGTCACTGCTGTAAAGGCCTTTGATCTCCTCCAGGTCTTTCCAGAAACCGGTTGCCAGTCCTGCCATAAACGTCGCCCCGAGAGCTGACACTTCTTCAATGGTGGATCTCACAACTTCGCGGCCCAGGATGTCGCATTGAAATTGCATCAGGAAATTATTCCTGGTAGGACCGCCATCAACACGGAGTTCTTTGAACTGGATTCCTCCTTCATTAACCATCAGGTCTATCAGGTCTTTTACCTGGTAAGCAATACTTTCAAGTGCTGCACGTACTATATGAGCCTTGGTGGTGTCACGGTTAATTCCCGTGATTGTGGCCCTTGCCGTATTGTCCCAGTATGGAGCACCAAGCCCTACAAAAGCGGGAACCAGATAAGTGCCATTTGTGCTTTCAACCGAGGCTGCCAGTGCTTCAGTTTCAGAGGCGCTGCCAATAAGCTGCAGCTCATTTTTCAGCCAGTTGATTGTATCACCTGTGCAATGTATATTTCCTTCAAACACATAATCTGCCTTTTTATTCATGGCGTATCCGACAGAGGTGACCAGTCCTGCAGGAGCAGTGTGGGGCATGGACCCTATGTTCATCATAATGGATGAACCGGTGCCATAGGTTGCTTTGGCCATTCCCGGAAGGAGGCAGTTCTGTCCGAACAG
>CAYSAH010000593.1:0-2521 GCA_964428945.1 uncultured Bacteroidaceae bacterium
CCGAAACCTGCCCCCTTGTCTTCCAGGGAATTCAATACAATCAGGTCAAGATTTTTTCGTTTCAGCTTCTGCACAGCATTACCAAGGCCATCATTAGTTTCAAGGGCAAATCCAACAAAGAACTGGTCTTTTCTCTTCGATTTACCCAATTCCCCTGCAATGTCAACGGTTGGCTTCAGTCGTAAAAGGAGATCTCCCTTTTCTCTTTTTATTTTAAATGCAGAAATATTCTCCGGTGTAAAATCTGCCACGGCAGCAGAAAATACAGCGATATCCATCGACGTGATCAAAGTTTTGCACAATTCAAACATTTCTGAGGCACTTCTAACCCTAAGCACTTTAATAGTTCCATTGCCAGGTAAAATTTCCACTGGTCCTGATACTATTGTTACATCAGCGCCAGCATCGGCATAGGCATCTGCCAGTGCAAATCCCATTTTACCTGATGAATAATTACCAATAAAACGTACAGGATCGATAGCTTCGTGTGTTGGGCCAGCTGTAACAAGGATTTTTTTGCCAGTTAAACTGATATTGTCAGCCGGATTCAGAACTTTTTTTTTTGGTCCGAATTAAATTCAGCAATATATTTCATGATCGCTTCGGGCTCCTCCATCCTGCCCTTGCCGGAGAGTCCACTTGCGAGTTCCCCCTCAACCGGCATAATAATTTTATTTCCAAAGGATAGCAAAGTGTTGATATTGGCCTGGGTTGAAGGGTGAGCGAACATATCCATATCCATTGCAGGAGCGATGATTACTGGGCATCGGGCTGACAGGTACGTTGTTAAAACAAGGTTATCTGCGATTCCGTTGGCCATTTTTCCAAGGGTTGTTGCTGTTGCAGGAGCAATGATCATCAGGTCAGAATTTACACCCAACTCAACATGGCTGTTCCAGTCACCTCCTGATGCATCAAAAAAATCTGAAAGAACAGTTTTACCTGAAAGAGAGGAAAATGTCAGAGGACCAACAAATTCCTTTGCCGAGGGGGTCATCAGAACCTGGACTTCAGCCCCCTCCCGGATCAATAAACGAAGCAACACAACCGCTTTGTAAGCAGCAATGCTCCCGGTGACGGAAAGTATTATCTTTTTCCCGGCAAGCTTCATGTTACAGGGCTATTCTACTGGTTCAATGTCTTCGTTGATCCTGTGATATATATTGTCTTCATCCAGTTCCTGAAGAGCGATAAGGGTTGGCTTAGGAAGCCTTTCAAAATATTTCGAAATCTCGATCTGCTCAGGATTCTCAAATACTTCTTCAAGATTATCAGTATAGGAAGCAAATTCTTCAAGTTTCTGATTAAGTTCCTGCTTCATTTCCACACTGATCTGGTTAGACCGTTTTGCTACCACCATAACAGATTCATAAATATTTCCTGTTTTACTATCATTCGCTTTGATATCTCTTGTAACCGTGGTCAGTGGAGCTTTTGTTTTTTTGTAATCCATATTAATTGTTTGTTGAATACGTTTCTAATTCCTTCTGTGTAAGCTTATACATCCGTTCCGCATCCTTCAGATATTCACTTTCAGGAAACTCTGAGCTGAAGGATAAGTATTCGTCCTGAGTAGTCTGCAACCTCTCCTTTCTCTTGCTTTCAATACTATTATCGGCTAACAGGAAGGTTGATTTCAATACCAGGTAAAGCAATTCTTCCCGATATTTAGTTTCCGGATATTGCTCAAGGCTGTTACGTAAAGCTGTTATAGCAGATTTATAGTATCCCAGATCATAATATAGTCTTGCACTGTTGTATGATTTTTCGACCAGTTTGTTGCTCATTTCATCGATCAGTGAAAGACATTCCTCTATTCTTTCTGAAGTCGGGTACTTATTCATGAACATTTTGAAGGAGTTGATAGCACTGAAGGTCGGTTGCTGGTCAAGGTCAGGCCTTGGAGACTGTTTATAGTAACAATACGCAGCCATAAACTCACTATCTTCCTGGTAGTTACTGCTGCTATAGGTAGTTGCAAGTTCATTGAAATAATGGCCCGCAAGAATATAATCGCGTTGCCCGTAATAACTCATGGCCTGGTAATACTTAACCGTGTCGGCTTTTGTAGTTCCTCGATAAATATTAACTACCTGGTCAATCAGTGTTGCAGCTTTAACAAATTCACCGTTATTGTAATATTCCAGTGCCTTTTCGTATTTAATCGGGTAATCCCTGCTCTTGAGAATTTTTTCATATTCCCCACAACCCGCTAATAACAAAAATGTTAAGAGCAAAACGCTTAGCTTATGTAAACCACCTTTTAACATGCCGCAAAAATACAATAAATGAATGAATAATTAAAACAAAATAATTGATTAAGAAAACCTGTCATTTTTAATTGCGATCAAAGCCAGCAAAAGGGCCCGAAGGCAGAAGAACAAATGTACTTCTATTAACGGAAAATATTTATGCAAATTTCAGGCCAAGTGTTAAATAATGCTAATTGGAAGTGTGGAAGCGAGGAAGAGAGGAAAGATGGAAGGATGGAAGAGAGAAAAGATGGGAAGATGGATTGGGG
>CAYSAH010000594.1:0-2509 GCA_964428945.1 uncultured Bacteroidaceae bacterium
GAGGTTCCAGTCAAACCATAGCTCCAGCGGAGCGATGTACCTGTAGCCCGGAGGTACCAGTCAAACCACAGCTCCAGCGGAGCGATGTACCTGTAGCACAGAGGAACCAGTTGAACAACAGCTCCGGAGGATCCATATCGCCGACCACTCTGCATCCAGCTTTGTGAGCTCCATAGGAGCGACGTATCTGTTGCACGGAGGTTTCAGTTAAGCCATAGCTCCAGCGGAGCGACGTATCTGTTGCACGGTAAATTGCAAAAATAAAATGCTCTCACATACGATATTTCATCTTCTCATCACATTAATCAATATAACCAAAACTATAAAACCATGGCAAACGCTTTTACACAACTGCACATCCATTTCGTATTTGGTGTGCTTTTCAGGGAACGTATCCTGGAACCAGGGCATTCAGTTGAATTACAGAAATTTATAACTGCTGTTATCCAGGAGCGAAAACACAAAATGCTAATTATAAATAATGTAGCTGATCATTTACACATGCTGGTTGGATTTAATCCCAATGTCAGTCCTTCCGATTTTGTCAGGGATATCAAAGCTGTATCCTCGAAGTTTATCAATGAAAAATCCTGGATGAAATTTAAATTTCATTGGGAAAAAGGATACGGAGCATTCTCGGTCAGCCACCGTGAGATTTCAAATGTGGCGAGGTATATAGAAAATCAACAGAAGCACCATAAAACTGTCTCTTTTTCTGCAGAGTTTGAAAATTTGCTCTTGATGCATAACATTTCTTTTAACAGAGACTATATATTCTAAACGCAGGTCCTTTATTTTCAATACAAGCTCACTGACCGCTTCTCCGTAATATTTTATTAATTTAGCAGGCATATAAAGAATACGCGTGAAACTATTCATCCAAATACCCTGCCTTAACGAAGAGAAGACTCTCCCGGAGGTATACGCCGATCTTCCGAAAAAGATAAAAGGGATCGACGAAATTGAAGTATTGATCATTGATGATGGAAGTACAGATGCCACAGTTGAAGTTGCAAAAAGTATAGGAATCAGGCATGTTCTCCAGTTAGGTACCAACCGCGGACTGGCCTATGCCTTTATGTCCGGGATTAATTATTCTCTGGAACATGGTGCTGATATTGTTGTGAACACCGATGGAGACAACCAGTATTATGGAGCGGATATTGCCTTGCTTGTACAGCCCATACTTGAAGATAAGGCCGACCTGGTAGTTGGAAGCAGGCCGATCCTGAAACACAAGGAATTCTCCCCTGCAAAGAAATTCTTTCAGCTGCTTGGTAGCATGACACTCAGGCTAATTTCCAAAACCAAGATAAAGGATGCACCTTCAGGATTCAGGGCGATCTCCAGGAAAGCCTGCATGCAGCTTTATGTATATTCAAGGTTCAGCTATACCATGGAGACCCTGATCCAGGCAGGGAATTCAAATATGCGCGTGGCATCGGTGGATGTCAGGGTTAATCCCAAAACCCGAGATTCGCGCTTGTTCAGGAACAGCTTTGAACATATCCGTAAATCGGGAGCCACCATAATGAATATGTTCGTACTGTACCGCCCGGGGAGGTTTTTTTCAATCATCGGCTCTCTTTTTCTGGTTCCAGCATTTATTCTTGGACTGCGGTTTATTTACCTTGTATTCCTTAAACCGGATCCTGACCCGGAAAGGACCTACATTCCTTCCCTTATCTTGTTGGCTATCTTTGCGTTTATAGGCATATTCAGTTTTTTCCTTGCAATTATCGGAGAACTGATCAAGCAGCAAAGGAGACTCATGGAGGATGTGAACAAGAACCTCAAGGAGGTGAAGTACAGGAAATAGTTTTTGGCCCCGGATGAGCCCGGGATTCTGAAGATGCTTTCTCCCGATTATTAATGACGTAAAAAAGGATGATGGACCCCCGGCTCATTTTAACCTTAATTAACTTTTTTTACGATTTCAAATATTTTTTGAGTATACCATTTCCTTACTTTTGATTTCAAAGATCAAAATCACTCATTTTTAATCCCTGATTAATATGAAATTCAGAATCCTGTCAATTTCGTCGTTCATCCTCTTCCTTTTTACAACAGCATATGCACAACCGGTTGAAAGTGGAACAATTATATACGAGGAAGCAATTAAAATTGAAATAAACCTTGAAGGTGAAATGGCTGCGCTAATGAAAGATCTCCCAAAGGAAAGCAGGTCCAATAAGGTACTCTATTTCGATCAGCAGTCCTCATTGTTTGAAAATTCGAAAGAGACAGAATCAAATGACCTGAATGGTTTTGACGGCCATGAAGGAGGAATAAGGATGATGATGCAGGCCCCGGAAAACAAAGTATTCATTGACCTTGATAAAAAGGAGATCCTTGAACAACGTGATTTTATGACCCGACTGTTCCTGATAAGTGAGAAAATGCCTGATATTTCCTGGAAGATAACAGGAAATCAGAAAATGTTGCTTGGATATCCCTGTCTTGAAGCCACAAGCACTGATACTGCAGGAATCATAACAAAAGTATGGTT
>CAYSAH010000595.1:0-2508 GCA_964428945.1 uncultured Bacteroidaceae bacterium
CCAGGAAATGCTTGTTGTCCCTGTTGCTGGTGGTTCCGCCGGTGGAGAAGTCTTCAAGGATGAAATAATCCAGTGGGTGTTCGTAGCGGAATTCCAGAAAGAATTTAGAGACTTCAAATCCTGCTCCGGCAACAATATGAAACACGAAATCCTGCCGTACCTTGATTGCATCTATTGAGGGGATTGTGGCAGGACTTCGTTCGAGGTATGCCTGTAATTCTGTGTCATTATGCTTTATAAAAATGGTGGGCATCCCTCCGCCAAAAATCCTGATTCCCGGATAGAAATTTTTCCCGAAAAAGACTGGCATGTTCACGGAGCCTGTCCTGAGGTTAAAGGTGCTGAATCCATCATCGATCGTTCCTCCGAGGGTAGAGGTATAGTTCAGGTCTGCACCGATATAGAAGTTTTCAAAATCATTACGGACGAATAAACCACTATGGAAACCAGGGGATCCTTTCGTAACCTCAATGGTGGATACTTTTTCGGAAAGGCTGTAAAACGAATAATTCCCTCCACATTGAATGCCGTATTTGAAAAGCTGCCCGTTTACAAACTGGCCGGACACGAACAGGATAAAAGCAATGAATAATATTTTTTTCATGGCATTTCCTTCGTGCTGTTTTTCCTTATAAACAAAAAGTCACCTCCCTCATCCCCGGTTTCACGGATCTCACCAAACTGTGGCACCTGCTTGGTCGGACTGTTATTGATAACGGCAAGTTTGAAACTCGCGAACAGCTGTTCGGATGAAAGGAAGGGATTATAATTATCCTCTAATCGCTTAATCAGGTATTCAATAAATACACTTTTATCCGGTACAGTTGTCATGGCCCCGCTGGTCATTGCCTTTCTGCTTGGGAGTTTATATAATTCAAGTGTTGCATAGCTTTCATTTGAGAAGGCTTCCCTGGTTTTAAAGATGCCTCCGCCAAAACAGGCATCGCTGATCAGGAGTGTATGTTTTGCACGGATGCCTCCAATATAATCCCGTAAGTCAGAATTTGAGAACCAGTTGGCACGGTTGTCGGTACTGGCATCGGAAGGAATCCAGAAACCTTTCTTCAACTGGTCATCCCATAAACCATGTCCGGCATAAAAGATCAGCAGGTTATCGTTATCGCTTATTTTATAGGCAAGATTATCCAGGGATTGAATGAGCTGATCACGGGTTGGATTTTCCAGGAGAGAAATATTTTCCTCATCAAAGGTGTATTTGTTCACCAGGAGATCAGAAAATCGTTTAACATCGTTCAGGGGTTCAGTGAGATCATTGATATTTGGATCCCTGTACTCATTTATTCCAACCAGGAGAGCGTAATATTTACTTCCGGCAATCAGGGAGTTGAGCTCACCGGTAATTTTCGGATCAGAATGGTTTCTTTCCTGTTCGTTTGAGTCTTCCCTTCGTTCAGTTCCGGATGATGCAATATTTTGAAACTTCACCTCAGGATAATCTGCCGGATGCTGCAGCTTCCTGTTCTCGAACAGCAGGGCAAGTACCTGCCTGAATTTTTCCGGATCTGCCTTTGCCATCTCACCTTCTTGTGAATTGATCATTCCACGCAGTTCAACCAACAGTTTGTCCACCATGTTTCCCGAGAATGATTCAAGGAATGAATACCTGACGATCTCAACATCCCTCCTGTGTTCGGACAACCCTCTCAGCAGGGGTCTGATCTTCGACCTGTAATCTATACTGTCGGTAAGCTCACTGGCAGCGACCGTTTCACCTTGCGAATTATAAAGTGTTATTGAATATTTTATAAGCGGGTTAATTTTCAACTTACGGATCCTGAAATTTGGATACTCCTCGGAAATTTGACCTATGCTGCAGCTGATATCCAGGTAATGGTCTTTATCTTCCAGGGTCAGGGCCCCGGGATTTGTTGTAAGAAGAGCTGCTGCAGACAAATCTGATTTTAGAATACTTTCCTTGAGGGAGAGCTCAAGCTTCCTGGCAGCGATGGTATAATATTCAGTAATCAGCTCAGACATTTCGCGCGGAACGGATTTACCATATCCTTTAACTGAACCCCAGTATTCCAGCGAATTATTTTTCCACCCGGGATCTATCTCTGACCAGATATAGGTCTTTTCCTGGGCATGCAGCAAAACAGATCCTGCAAGGATTAAACATGATATGATCGAAAATAATCGCAATTTGAGGTGAATTAAACGACAAGTTACATAAAATTCCCTTTGATCAGGAATAAAAATCAGGAGCAACTGGTAAGAAGTAGAAAGGCTGCCAGGCAAATTATAACAATAATTCACTGTTTTAGATGCTGGCTGCAGGCTGCAGGCTGTAGGATGTAGGCTGAAGGCTGAAGGCTGTAGACTGTAGGCTGTAGGCTGAAGGCTGTAGGGTTTTGCTGTAAGTTTGCATCCCGGTCTGCTCTGTGCTCTGTGCCCTGTGCCCCATGCCCCATGCTCCATGATCCATGCTTTGTGGTCCTTTGCGATATAGCTGTTACACAGAGAGGCACAAAGAAGCACGGAGAAGCA
>CAYSAH010000596.1:0-2503 GCA_964428945.1 uncultured Bacteroidaceae bacterium
GAAGCTGAAATAAGGCAATGTCTTATTTAGTGTTAAATAATAATAATCCAGTGATATCAGTGCATCCAGATTGTAAACACTGAAAATATTCTGCAGGAACTCAGTATCCGGAACGGATGCCTTATTTACTGTATCCTGTCGTCTCAGATCGACAGGCACAATATTGTCAAGGTAAGTAAGTTCTTCGCTGTATCTTCCTGCATTAAAGCCTTTAAAAAGATTATTTAAAACGATCGTGTCTATGATATACAGTCCGCCACGGTCAAACCTTTCCTTGTTGGATTCTGCCAAAATTTCCATGCAAAAGGGAGCCCTGTTCAGGAGCCCGATATTTGACACATTAGCTGGATAGGTGATATCCGCAGGCTCAAGGACCTCAAAATGAATAAAACTCTTTGATCCGGCACAAGACGACAGGATTAACACCGTCAGAAAGTAAATAAGAAATTTGCCTGTGCCTGTCATCAGAGCCTTCTTTGAATTAAATATGCTGGAATTAATAACAAGCGCAGGTTCATCTTGTTTACATTGCACCAATAATTTTCTCCAGGAGCACAAGTTGAATCTATTTCCTGGTTCTGATTCAGGGACCTTAATGGAAATATTCCTTAACTCATCCCGCCGCAGACTGATATTGTCTGACCGGTAACATACGATGAAAGCTCTGAACCAAGGAACAGGCATACATTGGCAACATCCTCCGGAAGCCCTCCCCTTCTTAACGGAATAGTTTTTATCCATTGCTCCTTTACATCCTCGGGCAATTTTCCTGTCATGTCTGTTATTATGAATCCAGGTGCAATTGCATTACAGCGGATATTCCTGGAGCCAAGTTCCTTGGCAACAGACTTTGTAAATCCAAGTATTCCTGCCTTTGATGCTGAATAGTTCGCTTGCCCGGCATTCCCGTTAACTCCCACCACGGAACTCATATTAATGATCGATCCTGTACGAGCTTTTAACATGTATTTCTGGACTGCTTTGGTAAAATTGAAAACCGACTTCAGGTTAACCTTGATTACAAGGTCCCACATATCTTCTTCCATTCTCATCAGCAAGGTGTCCCTGGTAATCCCTGCGTTGTTTACAAGAATATCTATCTTTCCGAAGTCTTCAATAACCTCGTCCGTTGTTTTATGGGCTGATTCATAATTGCTGGCATCGCTGGCATATCCTTTACACTTTACACCAAGGGCGCTCAGCTCCTTTTCCAGTGATTCCATGTTCGCATCGCGATTCAGGTCTGTAAATGCCACATCAGCACCTGCTTTGGCATATTCCTCGGCTATTTTTCTGCCGATTCCTCTTGCAGCACCTGTTACCAGTGCAACTTTTCCTTTTAATAAATCCATTCTTTTAAGATTTTTGTTTGGTGATACAAATAAATGTAAAAATCACGACAAAAGAAAAGTGAGGATCAATTCAGGGACTTCATTTCCTCAAGCAATTCCCTGCAGACCTCTCCTGCCTTGCCCTTCAGAAACAGGTCAGTCAAACTATTGCTGTATACTGTTTCCTCAATATTTATTTCAATAATCCTGCTTCCTGAATTCTTTGCCATTTTCGGTACCATACTGGCAGGCATAACTTCTCCTGTTGTACCTATCACGAGGAAAACATCGGATCTGATGGCTTCCACATTGGCCTTGGTTGCTGCCCTGTCGGGAATGGGCTCGCCGAAAAAAACAAAATCCGGCTTCAGCAGCGCTCCGTCATTTTTACATTTTGGAACAGAATTTCTTATAATTTCATCGGTGACTTTAAGTCTTTCCCCGCATTTTGTGCATACCAGCCAGTTTGAATTCCCATGGTATTCAATGACCTTTTTATTACCTGCTTCCTGGTGCAGGTTATCAATGTTCTGGGTTATCAACGATTTAAGAATTCCTATCTTTTCCAGGTAAGCAAGGAAATGATGTGCCGGATTAGGTTTTGCACTGCTGAAAAACTGGTAAAAGAGATCGTTTATTACCGGCCATGTTTCCTCGGGTGAGCTAAAATACCTGCTTATTTCAAGGATACCCGGATCGTACCTGCTCCAGATGCCATCCTCTCCCCTGAACGGAGGGATGCCGCTTTCAACGGATATTCCAGCCCCGGTGAATGCAACAAGGTATTTTGCATGACTGATTAGCTGAACGGCCTCAAGGATATTTTTGCCAGGGTTCATAATTAAATTGAGCTATATCATGCGTAAAAAAAAGAGAATATTCCGCCGTTCTGACAAAATTATTAAGCAAATACAATTGAATCTGTCTCAGCCCTTATTTAAGAAGTTCAGCCATTTTTTTTCCAATCTCAGCAGGAGATACGACAACATGAATCCCGCACTCTTCCATGATCTTCATTTTGGCTTCGGCAGTATCCGCCTTTCCACCTACAATGGCACCTGCATGCCCCATACGGCGCCCCTTGGGCGCAGTCTGACCAGCGATGAAACCAACGACTGGCTTCGTCCCATTTTCTTTGATCCAGTAAGCTGCATCTGCTTCCATGCTTCCGC
>CAYSAH010000597.1:0-217 GCA_964428945.1 uncultured Bacteroidaceae bacterium
CGGAAGGATTACTGGCTTTTACCAGATAAATTCCATAATCAGGGTCCGGGTAATAAATATAGTATTCGTTGTTATGGAAGCGGATACAGGGTGCCCATACTCCATTTCCATGCTGAGGGATCCTATACACATCCTCCGGAATTAGTGTTTTTAATGCATGGCCGATCAGTTCCCAGTTAACAAGATCCTTTGAATGAAGTATGGGTAAGCCTGGCAC
>CAYSAH010000597.1:227-2482 GCA_964428945.1 uncultured Bacteroidaceae bacterium
GAAGGAGGAAGCGGTCATATAGTAGTCCTCTTCCACCCTTACTACATCTGGATCCGAGTAATCCGCATGAAGGATCGGATTTTTGTAGGTTCCGTCCCCCTTATCGGCAACCCAGACTTCAGAAATATAACGTTGTGAAAAGGAAGAAAGGGAAAATAACAATCCTGCGAGGAACAGTATTGGTCTTTTACAGAAATTATATTTCGATTGACAGTTCATCCAGGTACTTCTTTAACTTATTTTTCTAAAAGGGAATTCATATAGACCTCGATATTTGAGTAGTTCTTATCCAGCGTGAATTCATTGTTGTTCGCTCTCCGGGGATCCAGCCTTTGTTTAATCTCCCACACGTCGGGCATTCCATCATTATCTGCATCCGGAGGAGGGGGAAGTGTTTTCAATACTGGCCATCCTCCAACATCATTCTGTGAGTCGATGATGCCCTTTTTACCACCGTCATAAGTGGCTCCAAAGCTCTCTTTTCCTGACTTTACCTCCGCAATAATCCTCAGATCGACCTTATCCCGGGAAAGGTTTGCCCCGGCGGATTTTAATACCTTTTCGAATGCAGTTCCTGCAAGGTCAGTCTTAAGGGGTGTTAATTGAACAGGTTCATGGAGTTTGGACCGACGCTTCATGTCTTCATCTATTCCTGAGTACTGAACTCCCCCGTTCCAGTTATCTTTTTCCAATTCTGGGAAACCTTCGACCACGTTCCCTGCCACATAGAATTTCCCGGCATGGAGCGTGTCCTTATTTATCGAAGGATCATAAAATTCCTGTGTGAGTTGCAGGATTCTGAACTTTGCCCTGGTTTGGGTTGCAGGACCGGGTTTAAAATAATTATTTACAATATTGTAATTACCTTCTTCGCCGCCATAGATACTATTGTTTCCCCAATTATATATAACATTGTTTCTCAGGTCGGTTTTTTCTCTTTCTTGATCATCACTATAGCGTGAACCGCAGAATCGGGGATTCCTGCTGTCATGGTCTGAAAGAAGGTTATGGTGGAAAGAAGCATTCAGGCCTCCCCATATTCCGCCATATCCATGTTTGCCTTTGTGATGGTATGAATCATACATGCTTTCGCTGATGATACACCACTGCATGGTGAAATTTTCATTGTCGTAAAAAGAGGCGACTTCATCCATTGCCCAGCTGAAGCTGCAATGATCGATCATTAAATTTTTGTGTCTTATCCCTGAGATGGCATCATTTTCTTCATGTTTTTCATCTCCCGGTCTGACCCTGATATACCTGATGATCACATTGTCGGCATCAAGCCTGATCCCATAATTCTTTAGGCAGATACCATCTCCGGGGGCGGTCTGTCCTGCTATTGTAAGGTCCCCGTTTTTTATATGGATGGGTTTGCTTAGGTTTATTGTTCCCGATATTCTGAATACGATAATTCTTGGGCCTTTTTCTTCAATGGCATCCCTGAAACTCCCTTTTCCTTTATCGTTCAGGTTATCAACGAAAAGGACTTTGCCACCTTTACCACCTGTACAGTACATTCCTCCGCCTTCCGCACCAGGAAAGGCCGGTACCTGGGCCGATCCCATTGTCATTATCAGGAAAAAAAGAAGTATGAGGGTATATTTCATAATAGTGCAACTTTTTTTGAAAGGTTAAAGTTCCGGGCTTTGTCCCGGAACCTGTTAAACACTTTTTAATTGGTCAGATCTGATCATACATTATAAGCCAATCCGCCACCTTGGGTCACCTGAGTCTCCTTTTCCTGCAAATCCGGTATCTAAGAAGTCGAAAATCGAATTATAGGGATCGGTCCATAAATCAGTGGCCAGACCGCTATAGGTTACTGAGGGGAATCCCGGAATCGGGTCTTTTGTATCTGCAATAGTGAACTCGCTTGTTGCATAGCTATTGATGACGGTCCAGTTGGTCGACCCAAGGCCTTCGAAACCATCGATTCCGTAGGTTCCTGTAGCGGCCAGGTCCCATCCATGGCTCCAGATTGTGTTTGTGATGGAGATGCCATTTGTTACATTATCCTGCCCGATTTCCCTCCAGCGGAAGGCTATTCTCGTCACTTCCGGTAATTCATTAAGGGTACACCCATCGATGATGACCGAGGTGGAATTATTCTTGTTTGTCAGGAATCCTACTGCTTTTGAAATGGTTGAATTCTCGATCAGGATATTGTTGACCTGCCAGTTGTTCATGTCCACAGTAAGCAGGCCATAATCCTTGATGCTGTCGATCATGCAATTCGTTATAATATAGTTATC
>CAYSAH010000598.1:0-2478 GCA_964428945.1 uncultured Bacteroidaceae bacterium
AAGGAAGTTAAAAGTAAAAAGTAAAAAGAAAAAAGTGTCGAACTATCAGGAAAAAACGATTAGTCCGGATTTAAAAACGTTTAATTTTACACTTAACACGCAGCTAATGAAAGACAAAGACAAGAAGAAAGACAAGTTTCAAATTCCGAAAGAAGCTCTTTACAAAATCAAATCCCAATCAGACCTTGATGATTTTTTCCATGATCTCTGCAAGCAAACCATAGAAGGCATACTAAATGCAGAGCTGAATGATCACCCTGGATATGAGAAGCATCAAGCCAGAGGAAATCCTGGCGATAACAGCAGGAACGGTGTTAGCAGGAAAACCCTGAAGATAATTTATACCCCCAATGCCATTGAAAGCCTGAAGAGTACCATCAGATAATACACTAAAACCAGGACCGTATTCCCTGATGATCAGTCAGCTATGAAGGCTGTTTTTCTTGCTATTAAAAATATCCAGCAGAAAGGGACAGTGCCAATCCGGTCCTGGGGCATTATTATAAATCAGTTTACTATTAATTTGGATATAGATGCCAGATATAGGTGCTAAAAGGAGTTTATTTAACCATTTAATTGACTTAATAACAAAATGGTTGTAACTTGAATGCATACATTAAATCCAGACAATAATGAATAGAAATTTTCCATTTCCAAGGTTTCATTTCTTTTTCTCCTCCATTCCCTCCTTTATAGCAATTGCCTTATGCATTGTTTTACTCTCCAGTCTGAGTTCCTGTGACACAGATTCAAAAGGACGATACAAATTCCATTCCGAATCCATGCACTGGCTACAGTTCAGGGGACCCAATTCTTCTGGGATAGCCCCGGAAAATGCTGATCCTCCCATTCACTTTAGTGCTGATACAAATGTTCTATGGAAGACTGAGATCCTTCCCGGATGGTCTTCACCCTGCATTGTCGATGACAAGATCTTCCTCACCGGGTTCAACAAGGAAGACAGCATGCTCCATACATTTGCAGTGAATCGCGAAAACGGGGAGATGCTCTGGAACGATTCTGTCAAGCTCCTGTGGACCTATAACCTGCACCCGATCAATTCCTATGCAAATCCAACCGTGGCCAGTGACGGGAAGAGGGTGTTCGCACACCTGCCAGGCTACGGACTCATCGCTTATGAGACGGATGGCACAAAATGCTGGGAATTCAGGCACCAGCCCCTCGGATTCGAATTGGCAGGGGCAAGTTCCCCTGTCGTTAAAGACAGCGTGGTTCTTGTGAATATTAACTGCTGGTGCCAGGGGCAGACGAGGATTGTAGCCCTGGATTGTGAGACCGGTGATTCACTGTGGGTCATCAATGATCCCCTGCACATAAAAACCCTGGTTGGAAGAGCTTCCAGCCCGGTCTTATGGGGAGACCTGGTGATCATGCATCAGAACATGAATATCGTGGCATATAATACCCTGACTGGAAAAGCTGAATGGTGGCTGGCCACGCCGACCACAGGGGTATCTACCCCGGTAGTTTACGGGGATGTGATGTATTTGGGGTCATGGACAAATTTTGGTGAAAAGAGTGGCAAGGGACTTAATTTCACTTTTAATGATCTACTAAGGGACTATGACAGAGATCAGAATCAGAAACTGGAACAACCTGAGATGCCCGATACGCTCATGATCTACTCCAGGCCGGAACTCAGCGAAGAACCAGGGACGGATATGCCCCTGAACGATGACCGGGTTTACCAGCAGCTGGATGGAAATAAAGATCTTGCTTTGGACAGTCTTGAGTGGGCTGCATTTCTGCAAATGCTAAATCCCTATTTTGAACCTCATGGGATGATGGCTTTGCCTGTGACCGGATCGGGTGAACTTTCAGCCTCCGATATCCTCTGGAAAGTAACAGATAATACCCCCGAGACCACGTCCTCCCTTGTGGTTGGCGATAATGTCTTCTTTATCAAAAGCGGGGGGATCATCACGGTAATTGACCGGGAGACCGGTGAAGTTGTGAAGAATGAGCGGGTGGGCGCACCGGGAGCATACCTATCTTCACCCATGCTTGCCGGGAACCGCATATATACGAGTTCATTTAATGGAACAGTAAGCGTCCTGTCAGGAGAGGATTTCAATGTACTGGCTGTAAACAAACTAAAAGAAAAGATCGGTGCATCACCGGTGGCTGTGGATGATGTTCTGTATGTGAGAACGGATAAGCACCTGTATGCGTTTCGTGACCAATAAATTCTGGATTAATTCAAATAATGATAAAACCTTATAAAGATTTGGAAATCGATATCAGAAATAATAACTAAGCGGCTACCCGTTTACACAAAAAAATATACAGGCTCCAGATAAGGTGAAAACCCTTACTCAATGATAATCCATGCCTTATTCCTGTGAATCCTGCCGAAACACTTCAAGGGTCCATTCATCCATCCATTCAATTTGGAATCCTTCTTCCTTTATTTTTATTGGAAGCCAGATGTATCTTCCATCGATGGCATTTTCCGGT
>CAYSAH010000599.1:0-2457 GCA_964428945.1 uncultured Bacteroidaceae bacterium
AAAGATTATCCTGGTGAACGGTCATGGTGGAAATAATAATTTTCTTCCTTTTTTCTGCCAGGCACAACTCGCCGCAAAAAAGGACTACGCAGTTATTTGGTTCAGGCCTGAAGTGGAAGAAGAATTGGCAAAAAAAATAATGGAACTTCGTAATACCAGTACAGGTGGTCATGCGGATGAAGAGGAAAGCTCCATGCTCCTTATTACACGCCCGGATCTTGTTCATCCGGACAGAGCAAAAGACCAGTCGGGAGATGACCTTGACCGACTCAAAGATATGCCTTTCGGCTATACAGGTATCTGGTGGTATGCCAGTTTTCCCAATCATTATGCAGGCGATGGATCAAAGCCCAATGATAAGATTGGGGAACTTCTGATCGGCAATGACGTAATGCAGCTTCAGGAGCTCATTCGTTACCTCAAGAAAAATGACACCATACTGGAGTTGCAGGAAGAATTTTATGATCGGACAATAGGAAATTAATCCAAACATATTGAGAATTTGATCGAGATTTCTGTATTTCTTTTTTCATTTTTATGCCCTGAATTCTATTCCAAACCGCTGAAATAACTGTTTGTCCTGACAATGATAAGACCTGGATCATCTCTTGTATCCGGGATTTATAACAATCAAGTCATCATCGTTGAAATTAAATTGGGAAGGACCACCTGTAAACTCAGAAAAGGGTTTAATTATCAGCTTAAAATTATTCCTTAAGTGCGCATTAATTAAAAGGGCTGTACCAGGTTTATATTTGATACAGCCCTTGTGTTAATTGAATGAATGGAACTAATCCTGCTTCACGATTCCCATTCCGGAAATGTGTTGTGAAATATCCGGATTTCCCCTGTAACGGACCAAGCCGGCTCCGTCAATGGTAACATCGAGTTGATTTTCCACAGCGACTTCGCATTTGGCTGCTCCATTAATTTCCACCCTGCATTCCTGGGCTAAGACAGGATAACCCAGGTATTCACCCGAACCACTGATAAAAATATCAAGGTATTGCAATGAAGGGAATTCCCCATATGCTTTTATATGTCCCAGTCCGTCAATCGAAATGAACAGGTTTTCAGTATTTTCCATTCTGTTAAGTTCGATATAGCTTGTCCCTGTAATATCTATTGTCAGGTCTCCTTCATTAATGAAATTATTTACAACAACTTTCGAGGCTCCGTCGCATGAAATTTCATTGATCCGAGGAAGGCTTATATAGTATTTCAGGTCATAATTCCGGTAGCTTCCCCGTTCAAGATCCACAAACCAGGTGCCGTTCATCACATCGGTTTTGATACGGTCGATAATATTGTCATCACCGCTTACAAGTACCTCCTGAACCTCAGCGTAGGAGATTACAACATTATCAGCACCCAGGAGGCTGAGTTTGTTAAATTCATCGATGTCGAGGGTCCTGCTTACGATATGACCACTTCCTTCTATAAAGTTGATTTCAGTTTCACAACTTGTTAAAAGTACTGCCAATAGGGCAAAAGCTATAAGAAAAATATTTTTTGTTTTCATGATAATTTGATTTTTGAAATAGGTAGATATCTGATTTGTTTTATCTCCAAGGACAGTGAAAATTTTCGGGAGTTGCTTCTCGGAGAGATAAATTGACAAGTTTGCCAGTAAAAGCTGCAGTTAATTTATGAGACAGCTCTACTTAATGGTTCTCAGTTGCTGAAATGCACTGGGAAGGATCATTTTTTGTTCACGGAAACGTAACTGGGGAATCTTACAGAAATATTAAGTCCGGATTTTCTCCCTTCTTAATTTAAGGTATGGAATAATCACCTCATTTTTGTCACTCATGGTTCCATCATATTCTATTGAAACCACTGGTATGCCGGTCATTGTTTCTATTTTGGCCGACATAGCCTCAGTTACGAGTGATGGGCAGCAGTAGGCCGGATTGGTCTGCACAAAAAGGGAGATATCGTCATAGCTTCTTACCAGGTTTTCGATCTTCAATATATTGTCTACAGCTTCGCCACGATGCAGCAAGTGAAGGTTATGCTTATCCAGCAGGTTAAAAAGTTCGCCATTGAGAGGCTTGATATTCTTGATATATTTTTCAAAATACCTGTTATATTTGCCCTCCAGCAAAGGAATAAGGTATTTAAGGAAGCGAAGGTTGTAATGTTCAATATAACGGCCTTCATGGTACAATCTCAATTCAGTCTGCTTAAGGATGATCCTGAGGTATTCACTGTATGAGGTAGTGAGAGCCTCACCTCCGTTGTCTTCGATAACTTTGATGAGTTCCTGGTTGAAAATATCATTGTCTCGCGCATACATATCACCGAATATTGCAACTTTTGGTCTTGATCCCTTATTAATTTCAATGGTATCGAACATTGTTATAATCTCTTTCAGGACAGGTTCCTTGGGCTGCTGGTATTCGAAGGCTTTGTAAAGCATTTCCATTGATTGTTCAACAATCTTGTCTGTTAAGC
>CAYSAH010000600.1:0-2455 GCA_964428945.1 uncultured Bacteroidaceae bacterium
AACTCACTCACTACTCACTACTCACTACTTGTGCTCCCCCCGACTCCGTTCAGTTTGCCCTGTGCCTCGTGCCTTGCGCCTTGCGCCTTGTGCCTTATGCCTTTCAACCTGATACCTGATGCCTAAGACCTGATGCCTAAGACCTGATGCCCCATGCCCCGTGCCCTGTGCTTTGTGGTCCTCAGATAAACACAAATGGACATGGATGAAGGAGAGACCGGTGGCAAAGGATCATAAAATTTATTAGCTTAGCTTTTACATGGGATGAACCCGTGATCAGATTCAACAATTCAATGATTACATTCATGCGGATACTACAGAAGTATTTTGTGTTCCTTGCATTTTCTAGTACTATAGCCTGTTCGGATCCGGTGGATAAGTTGCCGGAGGATTACAGATACATGGATGTGCAGAGTGATGCATGTATTTCGAACCCTGAGAACAAATACCACATCCTGCTTCCGGAGGACATGGAAAAGTCTCAGAAACTGCCACTTGTTCTTATCCTGGATGCGCATGGAGATGGAAAAATGGCGGTGAACAAGTTTCGCGGGGCGGTGCGTTATTTCCCTTGCATTTTGGTAGGTTCCGACCTGGTCAGGAACAATTTCCCGGGCTATGAGCAAGCGGTATCACAACTTCTTTCCGATGTCAAAACGAAATACCCGATTGATGGGCAACATATAATCATTTCCGGGTTTTCGGGCGGGGCGAGGATGGCTTATAGTTATTCCCTTCAACATCCTGTAAAAGGGGTGCTGATGTGCGGGGCGGGTCCGGGACAGCAGAAGCCTTCGTGTCCCGTCTACGCGATCTCGGGCATGGGGGACTTCAATTTTGGGGAACAGTATGTGGCCCCGGTGATCGGATCCTTCAGCAATGAGCAGTTTACTGCCGATTATTTCCATGGAATTCATGAATGGCCCCAACCCGGACAATTGTCGGATGCGCTTTTATTCCTGCTGCGGGACTTTATCGCTACGGAAGAGCCAAGGAAATTAAGGACCAGGGAACTGGTGGAGCTTGCCGATAGTCTCGGGGAAGCCGGTAATGCGATAATGGCCTGGAAGGCGCTGGAGAAATCTGCTAAATTATCGGTGAACCAGAGAGGGAGAAGCCAGGCAGAAAATAGAGGAGAAGCCCTGCTTCAAAATAATGAATTCAGGAAAGTCCTTGCCTCACTTGAAAAAGATCTGAACCAGGAGAATGGGCTGAGACAGGCATATGCAAGTCGCCTGCTTACTGAAGATGTCGACTGGTGGAAGAGGGAGATCAGTGTTCTTAACAAAAAGATTGAGGCTGAGCCTCCCGGATTGACGGCAGACCATTACCTGCGCATCAAGGGGTACATAGGAATTTTACTCTATTCCACGGTGAATCATATGGTCCATGCTGATCCTGACAATCCGCAGCTTAAAGTTATACTCGACACCTATGAATTTGCGGAGCCTGCAAACCCGGATCCATATTTTTACAGGGCTGTTTATGCATGGCATTACGGAGACAGCAAGGCGTGTGTTGAATATATTAAGAGGTCGATCGAGCTTGGATTTTCCGAGTGGGGGAAGCTGGAGAAGGAGTTCCCGGGAAGTATTCTGGAGAGCTTGGAGGAATAGGGATATGGAGTTTTAGGGAGGAGCAGCAAGCTGCTATTTTTTAACGCAGAGTTTCTCGGAGGCGCTGGCGCTTATACGCAGAGTTTCGCGGAGTTTTTTGAACTGTGGAGTTTGGGGAAGTGAGTTATAAGGGGAGTGATCAGAGGGGCAGCAGGCTGCCATTTTTTAACACAGAGTTCACGGAGGAGTAGCAAGCTGCTATGTATAATGCAAAGTAAAGAAGTAACAGCTTTCGTCTTTGTGCTTCTTTGCGCAAAAGCTAATACGCAGAGAAAGCCCTGAGAAAGCCCTGAGTTTGAGCCTTCTGATCATTTAGAATAATAGGACGCAGGGTTCATACCGGCATAATAAAGGTCGAAGCCTCCCATGCCCCCGGGGCGGTTGGAGGAGAAGACCAGGAGATCGTTAATAAAGGAATTTTTGTCAGTTTCGATTACAATTGGCCGGTATTCATCGAATTCAGTGTTAATATCCGGACCGAAATTAGTAGGATCCGACCATGCTGAACCGTCATAGCTTGCATAATAGAGGTCGAATCCGCCGTAGCCTCCCGCCCTGTCGGAAGTGAATACCATCAAATCATTCAGGATATAGGGACATTTGTCATCTCCCGCGCCTGATAATGCGGTAATTTTTGTGATTTCGGGCAGCAAGGATTCATTGATGGTCTTCCCCATTTCACCTGTGGCCCGGAAGATGTCAAAGCTTCCGTCGCGGTTGGAGGTGAAATAGATTGTCTCCCTGTCCGCCTCCTCCTCCTCCTTATGTATGCACAGGTAGCCATCATCAGCATCCGTATTGATGGCTGCAAGCGAAATGTTGCTGTTTGGGACCGGTTC
>CAYSAH010000601.1:0-2439 GCA_964428945.1 uncultured Bacteroidaceae bacterium
TTGCTGAAAAAGCCCGGGAATGGGCAGTAGAGAATAATAAGAATTTTATTTACGAGAAAGGGTCTTTAGATGTTATAAAAAAACTACTGGAAGGAGACTGGAATGAAGACGAATTCCTGACTGTAAACCCGGGCAAAAAAATTGATCCTGTTTACGACTGGGATAAAATAATCCAATTAACCCCCTGAACCACACATTACCCACCCCGGCCCTCCCTGAAACCAGGGAGGGGGAATTTTCCTCTTGAATTCCCATTACCCACCCCGGCCCTCCCTGAAACCAGCTAATCTTTATACACATCTCCATTTTTTATTAAGTCTATTGCGATTTTAAATCCTTGATACTTGTTTTGGAAAATGTCAAACCCTTTTTTAATGGATATATATCCTGGGGGACCATGGGATTTATAGCCACTCCAGCCGCTTAATCGAGCAATGGTCCAAGAAGCCCACGATAAGGTTTTTTCAGTGTAGGGATTTTTCTGTTTTTGAGTTTTGCCTTCTAACGTCCTTAATAAGAGACTTATAAAGGCTGTCTGTTCCTTTGTAAAAATTATAGCTGCATCAATAGGTTCTGATTTATGCATGGCCAGTTTTAAGGTCATGGTAGTTAAAGCTACCTGTAGAGCCATAACTGTTAGTTTCTTTAACGCGGCTCCCGACTCAAGTTGAGATGATTCTAATTGAAGGCCCTGGCTTTTGAGGACACGAAAGAGTTCTTCAATATGCCATCTGCTTTTATACCATTCAACGCATTGGACTGCTTGTGTTATCTCACTGATATCGTGTGTAGTTAAAAGTCTCCATAAAATTGGATTCTCTCCATCAGGGACACTCTCAGGCAGTTCACTGGCCTGGATCGCAAAGAGTTCTATAAAATCCGGATAATCAGACAGATCTCTGCTGTTAGGCTTTTTGAGCTTAACCTTTGTAAATCGGATAGCTATTTTGGCCAGTCTTCTTTTGCGGCTTTTATTCCCTCTTACCTCTAGACCATAGGTGTGTTTAATCTCACATTGGTCCAAGGTTTCAAATAGCCTCATCTCAGAGCCATAAAGTCTCCTGTCCCAACAGGAACGAATAAGTAGGTGCGTGCGTTCATCTGGAACTAATGCAAATTCCTCATAGATATCAGATTCCCTGTCTCCTATTATGGTTAAAAGTGGGGTCCTTCTCAGTAAATCCCTGGTCTGCTCCGCATTAGCTAGCCATCTGTATGATTCCTTTTCTTCTATAGGCAGCTCCTTATAATTACGCTCATATTTATTTTTCTTATCCCATTGACGATTCCACAATGTTATGGCTGATATACCGATAGGGATCATTAACTTAGCATCAAGAACCAGGGTTGGATGGCAAAAAAACCCAGCATTGTACTCCAAGGAAACAGGACCTATATCTACATCCTGCTTTCCTATCCTTTCCAAATGATTCGTGTAGTTTAACTCTGTGGTATCTTGTATGCACAGAAGATGATCTGCCCCCTGATTTTCCTCACAGGACCGCTTAACTCCCTGAACCAGGTCTTGATAACTAAAACCAGTATTACCTAACATACGATATGCTCCTATTTTGTCAGTATTGGATTCACAAAATTTGTTAACCACTACATTACCAAAAGTAAGCATATCACTCATTACTTTCTCGGCTCGCTTTTCGATCCGGATATCGGGCAAAATTCCCGTGTAAAAACCATTGAACTCCTTGTATATCATACAGTTAAGATACACAAAAACGACAACAAAAACAAACTTAATCACTTGATTATCAGTACGTTATGGCAATATTTATTAACAAAAATACTAACACCCAACCAGCCCCATACATCTTGGAGATGTGTATAAAGATTAGCCCTGTTTAGGGAGGGCCAGGGTGGGTACTACAGCATTCAAGCAAGCATCGGATGAACCTCCCCTCTCAGCCCAACAGGTTTCGCACCACGTATATCATGTACTATCTCAATGCTGGGCCTGGATTCCGAAACGCCGAATCCCCGGCCGGCCAGTATCTCCTCGTAGGATCTTGTATGCAGGTCTGTAAAGCCGTCGCTGAACTCTATCTCCTCATCGCCCAGCCTTACCGACCGCAGAACCCGGCCGCCGGCACTGCGGATCCTTTGGGGCAGGTCATTGCTGTCGACACTCAGGAACCACCTCACCCTGGCCCTCTCAAGCTCCAGGAAACCGCCCGCCCTTTCCTGACGGTGCACATGAACGATATTGCTTTTCGCCGGACCGAATATCCATGTGAGCATATCGAAAAAATGCACGCCGATATTGGTGGCTATTCCTCCTGATTTCTCATTGTCGGCCTTCCATGAATTGAAATACCACCTGCCCCGGGCCGTGATATAGGTCAGGTCGATATCATAAAGCTTACCGGCCGGGCCATCATCGATACGCTTTTTGAAGGCAATGATGCTCGGGTGAAGCCTCAGCTG
>CAYSAH010000602.1:0-2426 GCA_964428945.1 uncultured Bacteroidaceae bacterium
TTCTGAGCATGAACCATTCTTCATCATCCACCATTTTGTAATTCACATTTCTAATAAGAGAGAGGCTTCCTGTTTTCAGTAAATGATCCCAGTTACCAACGTGGCTGTTGTCGATCCGTACTTCATATCCCTGGTCGAGATAACGCTTATTGGTATGAAACAGGATGTTCGCACTTGCTCCAGGCAAAGTATGTACCTGTACAGATAGTTCAAAATTATCGTAAGTATTTAAAAAACCCGGATTGTATACCAGGGTCTTATACTCTCCTTTCAGCATGTATTCTCCATCGTTAATTTCTAAAGCCTCTTTGCCCTTCCATTTTCCAATATCTTCAAATAAATATTCTATACCCTTATTTTCAATACAGCCGTGAAGAAGGGAGAGTACGATAAGGATACCAGCGATTTTTTTCATCTCAATTGATTTTACATATTATTAACAGGAAAGGCAGTATATACATAATGATCTAAAATTAGAAAAATACTAAACATGGCTTGCAGCATAAGCTTTAAAGATTTTGAAGAAGTTCATTAAAAACCTGTAAATTTGTGCCCTCAAACAAAACAGGGAAACCAAAAACAATTTGTATCCCGAGGTGTTCTCATATTGAAAGAATTTATAAGTACACAACAATGAAAAAGAAAACACTCCTTATGATCCTCGACGGCTGGGGAATTGGCAATGGTACAAAATCAGATGTCATAAGCCAGGTTCCTACACCAAATGTTGATCGCCTTCAAAATCAATATCCTTCGAGACAGCTTTTTGCCTCCGGGGAAGACGTTGGTTTACCAGATGGTCAGATGGGCAATTCAGAGGTCGGTCACCTGAACATAGGTGCAGGACGCGTGGTGTACCAGGATCTGGTAAAGATCAACCTTTCGATAAGGGATGGTTCTATAAAGAAAAACGAAGTGCTTGTTGATGCTTTCAGCTATGCACGAGACAACAATAAGCAGGTTCATTTCCTGGGGCTTTTATCTGATGGCGGAGTCCATTCGCTCGATAAACACCTTTATGCCCTTTGCGACATGACCGCTGAATATGGTCTCGATAAAGTCTTTATCCATGGCTTTGGTGATGGAAGGGATACTGATCCGCAAAGCGGCAAAGGGTACCTTAAAAACCTGCTTGACCACATCGCAGGATCAAAGGTCAAAGTAGCCTCATTTATTGGCAGGTATTATATTATGGACAGGGACAAAAGATGGGAGAGAGTTAAGAGGGGATATGACCTTATAGTGAAGGGCGTAGGTGAAAAATCGACTGATCTCCTGAAATCCATCCAGGATTCTTATGATAAAAATGTAACGGATGAATTTATTAATCCCATCGTAATGGTCGGGGAGGATAATGAACCTGTTGGAATGATCAGTGAAGGAGATGTGATTGTATTCTTCAATTTCCGGAATGACAGGGCCAAGGAGATAAGCATTGCGCTTACACAACAGGATATGCCTGAATACGATATGAAAACCATGCCTTTATATTATTGTACGATGACCCCGTACGATGCCACCTTTAAAGGAATGCATGTTATTTTCGAAAAGGATAATGTTTCAAATACCATGGGAGAGGTGCTTGCCGATGCAGGCTTGTCTCAGCTTCGTATTGCAGAGACTGAAAAATATGCGCACGTGACCTTTTTCTTTTCAGGAGGAAGGGAAGCTGTTTATAAGAACGAAGACAGGATACTGGTGCCCTCTCCAAAAGTTGCAACCTACGATCTCCAACCAGAAATGAGCGCTTATATAGTAAGGGATAGGATCGTTGAGGACCTGAATACCGGGAAGCATGATTTTATATGTCTTAATTTTGCGAATGGTGACATGGTGGGACATACAGGCGTATATTCTGCTATTGAAAAGGCTGTGACCACAGTTGATGAATGTGTTGGAGATGTCGTTGCAGCGGCAAGGGCAAACGGATATGATGTGATGATCATCGCTGATCATGGAAATGCTGATAATGCTGTTAATCCGGATGGTTCTCCCAATACAGCCCATTCACTCAACCCTGTACCCTGCATCCTGGTAACTGACGATTATACTTCCATTAATGAAGGGATACTGGCTGATGTCGCTCCTACCTTGCTGCATATTATGGGCGTGGAGATTCCCAAAGAAATGACCGGTAAAATACTGGTTTAATGGACAGGGCCGGGGTTCAGGCTTCTAAATTTTAAATCCAGGTTCCGACAATTTTACAGCTGTTCTGGCATAATCCCGTCAAAGCAGAAATTCCTGCAATATACCTCAGGAAACTGCCTAAAAATCAATAGTCCATGGATTCCCTGGATTTATTCGATTAAAAAATAGTTCAATCACTAATGAGTGACAAGCGAATGAAGAGCACTTTTCATTTCTTATATTGGACATACCCCAATTTTTTATCCAAATCCCAAACATAGCTGAGAATACTCTAT
>CAYSAH010000603.1:0-2406 GCA_964428945.1 uncultured Bacteroidaceae bacterium
ATTCAATTGTTTCGATTCCGGGGAGCAAGGCAGCTTCTTCCTTTTCATCAATAAGGAAAGGACGAATACAAGCATGGGGACAAACATAGGAACACTGGTTACACTGAATGCAGTTATCTGAGATCCATTCAGGTACGTCAACAGCAATACCTCGTTTTTCATATTCTGCAGTACCAGCAGGGAAAGTTCCATCTTCCCTACCCCTGAATGCACTTACAGGCAGGTCATCTCCATTCTGGGCATTGATCGGTTCAACAACATTCCTGATGAATTCCGGTTTGCTGGTATCTTCAGCAACTTTACTAACAGTAATTTTAGCCCATTCTGCAGGGACCTCGATCTTTGTAACGTCTCCTCCCTTTTCAACGGAAGCAAAGTTCATTTTTACGATCTCTTCACCTTTCCTTCCAAAACTCTTGATGATGAATTTCTTCATCTCTTCAACAGCTTTTTCATAAGGAATGATATTTGCAATCTTAAAGAAAGCTGACTGCATTATGGTATTTGTACGGTTACCCAGACCAATTTCCTGTGCAAGTTTAGTTGCGTTGATGATATAAAAATTGATCTTGTGCTCCGCCAGGTATTTTTTCACCTTGTCAGGAAGGTGGTTTTTAGTTTCCTCTTCATCCCAAATTGAATTCAGAAGGAAAGTACCTCCGTCCTTAAGGCCTTTCAGCATATTGTATTTATCGAGATAGGAGGGTACATGACAAGCAACAAAGTCAGGAGTTCCGACCAGGTATGGAGCTTTTATCTTTTTGTCTCCGAAACGCAGGTGGGAAGTTGTGATCCCCCCGGATTTTTTAGAATCATAGGCAAAATATGCCTGGCAATATTTATCAGTTGTTTCACCGATGATCTTGATCGAATTTTTATTTGCTCCAACTGTTCCATCAGAACCCAGACCGTAAAACTTGCCTTCAAAAGTGCCTTCCTTAACAACTGAAATGTCAGGCAGCAAAGGAAGTGAAAGGAATGTAACGTCATCAACGATACCCACAGTGAACCTGTTTTTTGGTTCCTTCATTTTCAGGTTATCGTATACTGAAATTATCATTGATGGAGTAGTATCTTTTGAAGAAAGTCCGTAGCGACCACCTACGATAATGGGTGCTTTTTCCCTGCCATAGAAAATATCTTTTACATCAAGATACAGTGGTTCACCATTGGCTCCCGGCTCTTTGGTCCTGTCAAGTACAGCAACACGCTTGACACTGTCAGGTAAAACCTTGAAGAAATATTTGGCTGAAAATGGCCTGTACAGGTGACAGGTGATAAGTCCTACCTTTTCCCCTTTTTTAACCAAATAGTCGATCACTTCCTGGATAGTCTCTGTAACAGATCCCATGGCTATGATTATATTCTCAGCATCCGGGGCACCGTAATAAGTAAACGGATGATATTCACGGCCGGTTTTTTTAGCGATCCTCTGCATATACTCCTCAACCAGGTCAGGAACAACATCATAGAAACTGTTTGCAGCTTCCCTTGACTGGAAATATATATCAGGGTTTTGGGCTGTACCCCTTGTAACAGGGTGTTCAGGATTCAGGGCATTGTTTCTGAATGCCTTCAGGGCATCCATGTCAATCAGGTCCCTGAAATCCTCCTCGTTCGGTGCCTCAACCTTTTGTATCTCGTGGGATGTCCTGAATCCGTCGAAGAAGTGAAGAAATGGAATTCTCGACTTGATCGCTGCTAAGTGGGCAACCGCGGCGACATCCATGATTTCCTGGACGCTGCCTGTTGCCAGCATCGCGAAGCCGGTATTCCTGGCTGCCATGACATCGCTGTGATCGCCGAAGATAGACAAGGCCTGGGCTGCAAGACTTCTTGCTGAAACATGGAAAACAGCCGGAAGTAATTCACCGGAAATCTTATACATGTTCGGGATCATCAGTAATAGTCCCTGGGAAGCTGTAAATGTAGATGTAAGCGCACCTGCCTGCAAGGAACCATGAACGGCTCCGGAGGCACCACCTTCGGACTGCATTTCAGTCACCTGTACAGTCTGACCAAAAATGTTCTTTCTTCCGTGGGCTGACCACTCGTCGACATTCTCTGCCATATTGGAAGAAGGAGTAATTGGGTAAATGGCAGCCACTTCACTGAACATGTAAGCAATATGTGAGGCGGCATAGTTACCATCACAGGTGATAAAATTCTTTTTATTAGCCATATTATTAAACTTAAGTATTTAGATTACAACTATTTAAGGATAGTGTGATTGGACAAACAAAATTATAATTTTTGATTGGATTTGCAGGGGATTTCACCTAATATAAAATCATTACAAATAAGGAAGTATCCATACGTTAACAGGGGGCAAAAAAAAACAGCTTCACGGGAAGCTGTTTTTTATTTTTATCAGTAGATCCCTGCTTATTCAGAATTCATCGAGAT
>CAYSAH010000604.1:0-2403 GCA_964428945.1 uncultured Bacteroidaceae bacterium
AGTGAAATTTGCGTTATATTTTTCAAAAATGGGAGGCTCTTGGCATGTAATTACCTGAATAAATTGACGGGATGATCAGCAAATTTCTTAATGCATCAACTGCTGATGGCTATAATCCTTACCGGATAACACGTGAAGGAATCGACTGGGAATCACCAAATCCGGATGATCCCTGGGCATATATTGGTTATTGGGGTGACCACCAGATCATCTACCTTCAGAAAATACTGGAGCAATCGGAAGCATATCATCCTGGTAAACTGGATGAATTATTGATCCGGGATATTTTTGTTTATGCCAATATTCCTTACCGCATTAAACCCTTTGATGAGATCGTTAAGGATCCAAAAGATACAATCGTTTTCGACTATGATCTGAATACCAAAATTGGAAAATTAACTGAAAAGATCGGTGCCGACGGGCGACTTCTTTGCAATGGCCAGGGTACTATCTATCGGGCAAATCTCACTGAGAAGATCCTTGTAACCCTGCTTTCCAAGATTAGCAACTTTATTCCTGAGGCTGGTATTTGGCTGAATACCCAACGCCCCGAATGGAATGATGCGAACAATGCCCTTGTGGGTAATGGAGTCTCAATGGTGACATTATATTACCTCAGGAGATTCTTAAAATTCTGGAAAGAAAAATTCAGCACTTCTTCCATCAAAACCATAGAAATCTCGGAAGAGATCCTGACTCAATTTGAGAAAATATATACATTATTTAAGGAGAATACCGGATTACTTCAAAAGGGATTTTCTGATGAGCAGCGATACAATATTGCCACTTCACTGGGAAGAGCAGGAAGTGATTACCGAAATACTATATATGCTAATTCATTTTCAGGGAAGAAATCGGCTGTTCCAACAGAAAAATTGTTGGAATTTACCAGCCTCGCTCTTAAATATATTGACCAGTCCATCAAAACAAATAAACGGGAAGATAAACTCTATCACGCCTACAACCTGATTTCCATAAAAGGGAAAACAATGCAAATTCGTCATTTGTATGAAATGCTTGAAGGGCAGGTCGCCGTACTAAGCTCAGGATATTTATCACCGGCTGAAAGCCTGGAAGTTCTTGATGGATTAAAATGGAGCAGTTTGTTCCGTCGCGATCAGTACAGTTACATTCTTTATCCCGACCGCCAGCTGCCCCGCTTTGTGGAAAAAAATAATATTCCTGAAAAACGGGTGAATGAATCAGCTCTGCTTAAGAAATTGCTTGAGCTTAATGACACTTCCATTATACTTAAAGATGAAAGCGGGAAGTATCATTTTAACAGCTCATTCAGAAACGCAGCCTTCCTGGAAAAGGCCCTGGAAAATCTGGAAAGGGATGATTATAAAAAGCTCCTGCAACAGGAAAAAGAACTGATCCTTGATATCTACGAAAGACTATTTGATCACCAATCATTTACAGGAAGATCCGGTACCTTCTACGGTTACGAAGGGCTTGGAAGTATTTATTGGCATATGGTTTCAAAACTTCTTCTTGCAAGCCAGGAAAACTATTTTAAGGCCCTGGATGAAAAAGCTGACCAGGTAACTATTGGGAAGATCAAAGATCATTATTACGAAATTAAAGCAGGCATAGGACTCTATAAATCACCTGAATTATATGGAGCTTTTCCGACTGATGCATACTCGCACACACCAGGCGGTGCAGGAGCAAAACAGCCGGGTTTGACAGGACAGGTAAAAGAAGATGTAATCTCCCGCTTTGGAGAGTTGGGAATTCATGTTCAGAAGGGAAGGATCGTTTTCGAAACATCCTTACTGAATGAAAATGAGTTATTATCCCGGAAGGATTATTTTACATATTATGATTTGCACGGCAAGCTTGAAAGACTTGATTTATCAGCAAAACAATTAGCTTTTACCTGTTGCAAGGTACCGGTGATCTTTTCTTATGGAAAGGAGGAAAATGTCAAAGTAGTTTATGCTGATGATCAAATTAAAAAGTTTCAGGGAAACAAACTTCCAAGGGAAATAAGTTCTGAAATTTTTACAAGGTCAGGTGAAATCAAAAGACTCGAATACACGCTCCCAAAATAAACTTTATTACTTAATTCTTTAAACAAAACAATATGTCTCTACGGTACAAAAATATTATGTCCCTTGTCGGAACAAATTACGCTGAGGCGTCAATAGATGATTTGTTAACCTTGTTTAACAAATATCTGAAAAACGGAATGCATGGGCTATGCTTCAGTTCTTATCTTGAAGGCCAGGCCCCGGGAACCCAGATCAACGAGACCCAAATAAGAAAGAGGATCGAGATTATCAGGCCTTATACAAGTTGGGTGCGAACTTTTTCATGTACTGATGGTTATGAGCTGATTACGTCTATTGCTATTGAATTTGGTTTTAAAGTTTTGGCAGGAGCATTGATGTGTGATAA
>CAYSAH010000605.1:0-2390 GCA_964428945.1 uncultured Bacteroidaceae bacterium
ATCTATTACCTGACTTTTCCGCATGTGGAAAACAGAATTGAACGCCTGGAATATGCCATTGGTACTCATCCCATGGGACCCTTCGAAATGACCGGGGTTATAATGGACGAATCACCCATGAACTGCTGGACCAACCATCATTCATTCGTTGATTTTAAAGGACAATGGTACTTGTTCTATCACCAGAATGCTTATTCTCCTGCCTTCGACAAATCCCGCTCGGCGTGTATCGACAGCCTGTTTTTCAATGCCGATGGCACCATTCAGAAAGTTATTCCCACCCACAGGGGTGTTGGCCTGACCAAAGCTTCTGAGAAGATCCAGCCCGACCGCTACAGTGTTAAGAGCGAAACAGGTTCCACGGTCGAATTCCTTGATACAACGAATACCTTTGCCGGCTGGAAGACCATTCTCGACAGTAAAGGTGCCTGGGTGCAATACAATGCCCTTGACTTTGGTACAGATAAGCTCCGATCGGTGGAAGTTAATGCCCGTTCATTAGTTGGAGGAACGATCAGTTTGTACCTTGACAATATTGATGGTCCTGCAATAGCTGAAGTTTACATCCCGAAGGGGAAGGACTGGAAAATTATTGAGGCTAAGGTTTCAAAACTGCAAAAGGGAGTTCATTCACTGTTTCTTGTGTCGAAAGATACGCCCGTGGAAACGGACTGGATCAGATTCAAAAAATAGGAAAAGCCAGGGACGTTTTGGTACTTACTAAATACGATGTGGACTTGAAAGCAGAGCGCATGTTTCGGAATAACTTGTATGATCTTGAATTGGAATCCTGCTGTAAATCGCCTGTATTATTCGCTCTTCTATGCAGTCAATGCCCTGTTGGTTCTAAATGACAAGGTCTACAAATCCACATTTATATGAAGCTTACCCCCAAGACCGGTCTCAATAATTCTCCTCAAAGTAGATAATCGTATATCGCTGGAAGCTCTTTCAATCTTAGATATATATGCTCGGTTCACATCAAGTTTTTTGGCTAATTGTTCCTGGGTCATATGTGCTTTTTTCCTTGAATCTTTCACCAGTTCTGCAACCATAAAGGCTTCGGCCTTTTGTTCAAATTCGTTTCTTTTTGAGGTCCCGGCTTTTCCATACTTTTGATCAAAGTGATCATTGATCGTCTTTGGATTCATCTGATTATTTTTTGTTTTCATAGTATTCCTTTCTTATCTTTTTTGCCTTCTCTATTTCTTTTCCTGGTGTTTTCTTTGTCTTTTTCTGAAAACCATGAAGAAGGATTACCAGTTTTCGATCATCAAAGAATGAGAATACCCTGTATATGTCGCTTTTATATTCAATTCTTATCTCATAAATACCATCATCCAGGTGTTTGAAGAATTTTGTTGGTATCTGTTGTACACTAATTACAATTTGTTAAACGTATTCAACCTTGTCTTTAAGCTTTTTCTGTAATGGATTGTAGAAATCCCAGAAATAGTTTTTATATGGCTCAAGTATTCTCATTCTTCAAACACAAAAGTAACCAATTAGTTACTATTTCGCAATAATTAGTCAAATATTATAAGTCTCTGTACATTAATTATCCCGTTATTATAAACTTAGTATAAGTTCCTTGAATAGAAAACCACGATTGTTACGACTACGGGGCTGGGTTCTGCTATTCAGGACTGGGTGGGTGGCAGGTTCTATACAAACAAGCTAAATATATTCTTCATTATATCCCTTAACTTGCCTTCATCATCATCTCCTGTTTTATACCCCGGTCACGACGGGATTGATTGAGTATTCTGTTAACCAGAGTGAGCTTAATTTATCATGACTTTTTTGAAGTTCTGTTTGTCATTTATTTCTACATGAATGATATAAAGTCCCCGTGGAATATCATCGACCATAACCCTGTTCTCATTGAAAACCGTCTTAACAACCAGGCCATTCATGTTGATGACCTCTACTTTGACATCGAAGGGAGCCTCAGGAAGATTAAGGAAGATGAAGTTACTTGCCGGGTTTGGATAGATCAGCAACCCAGTGCCTGGGAATCAATTATAAACTGCGCTTCCCGGGGACTGAAGGAGTGAAGGAAATTGTGAAAATATACAGGGACCGGAACCTTCCCTACCAGAGCTGGTGAACCTGCTTCTTTATAAATTGGTCATAAATTTTATTCATTGCAGCGATCTTCTCCGCACTTAAGGGTCCCTGATGGTACACCGACAAATTGGAAACAAGCTGATCGCTGTTGGAAGCTCCGGGGATAATACAGCTCACTTCCCTGAACTGCAGGATCCATTGCAGGGCCGCGGGTGCCAGGTTGGTGATGCCTGGAAACAATTGTTTCAACTGCTCAACTGCTTTAAGGCCCGACTGGTAATCGATCCCGGAGAATGTTTCTCCCTTGTCAAAAGCTTCAC
>CAYSAH010000606.1:0-1542 GCA_964428945.1 uncultured Bacteroidaceae bacterium
AATGACCGTCAATTACATCAGGAGGAATTTTCCTGATATTTTCCTGATTGCGGATGCAAAACGGGGCGATATTGGTAATACTTCTGCAATGTATGCCAATGCTTTTTTCAGAAACCTGGATTTTGATGCCGTGACACTCTCTCCCTATATGGGCAGAGATAGTATTCAACCTTACCTTGACTATGCTAATAAATGGAGTATTGTCCTCGGACTGACATCAAATGTCGGTTCAAAGGATTTCCAACAGATAAAAACCTACGATAAGAAATATCTTTATGAGGAGGTGATTCAAAGGGTCAGCGAATGGGGAACTTCCGATAATACTATGTTTGTTGTAGGCGCAACCAAAGCTGACGATTTGAAGGCCATCCGGAAGATAGTTCCATCCCATTTTTTGCTGGTTCCCGGGATTGGAACACAAGGTGGCGACCTCGCAGAGGTCTTCAAAAACGGCCATAATCATCAGTGTGGATTACTGGTAAATGTCAGCCGATCGATAATTTATGCCGAAGTAACTAACAGGTTTGAAATTTCCGCCAGGCAAAAAGCTATTGAATATCGCGATGAAATGGAATTATTACTAACAAAGTCCGGAATTATCTGACCAACTCCTTTACTTTGTCTGCAGCCTCTTTGAGACTGATTGCAGAATGCACTGCCAGCCCTGATTTATCAATTAATTCCTTGGCTTCAATTGCATTTGTACCCTGAAGCCTGACTATTACTGGTACAGGGATATCCCCAATTGATCTGTAGGCATCAACTACGCCCTGGGCTACCCTGTCGCATCTTACGATTCCTCCAAAAATATTGATCAGGATCGCTGTAACATTTTCATCCTTTAATATTATCCTGAATCCGGCTTCAACAGTTTCAGCATTGGCTGTTCCTCCAACATCAAGAAAATTAGCAGGTTTCCCACCCGACAATTTGATGATATCCATAGTGGCCATTGCAAGTCCAGCACCATTTACCATGCAACCCACATTCCCATCGAGCTTGATGAAGTTTAAATTATATTTTCCAGCTTCAACTTCTGTAGGATCCTCTTCATAAATATCCCTCATAACAGCATAATCGTGATGCCTGAACAGTGCATTATCATCGATATTTACCTTTGCATCAGCTGCCATAATCAGGTTGTCGGAAGTTTTAAAAACCGGGTTGATCTCAAAGAGTGAGGCATCCGATTTTTCATAAGCCTGGTAAAGCGATGTTACAAATTTTACCATCTGCTTAAATGCATTTCCTGAAACACCAAGATTAAATGCTACTCTTCTTGCCTGGAATTGCTGAATTCCAACAGCGGGATCGATCTCCTCCCTGAATATAAGATGGGGAGTTTTTTCAGCTACCGTTTCAATATCCATACCCCCTTCAGTGGAGTACATTATAATATTTCTTCCTCTTGCCCTGTCAAGCAGAACGCTCATATAAAATTCTTCAGGTTCAGACTCTCCTGGATAATAAATTCCCTGTTCAATCAGAATTTTCCTTACCAGTTTACCTTCATTACCAGTCTGGTGTGTAACAAGTGTCATT
>CAYSAH010000606.1:1552-2386 GCA_964428945.1 uncultured Bacteroidaceae bacterium
CTTCTATGCTTTTTGCAATTTTAACTCCCCCACCTTTTCCACGACCACCTGCATGAATTTGTGCTTTAACAGCAAATGTTGTTGCACCGGTTTCTTCCTGGATCCTTTTTGCAGCTGCCATTGCCACTTCAGCGCTTTCTGCAACAAAACCAACCGGCACACTGACTCCAAAATGTTTTAAAATTTCTTTTCCCTGGTATTCGTGGATATTCATCTTGTTCGTTTTTCTGATGGTATCAACAAAAATATTGTTTTTTTCCGGCAATCGCGATTTATAATCAGTATTTTCGTAAAAAGCAAGAGTATGAAAAAGCTTTTAAATGAAGAGTTGAACCGGCTGGATATCGAGTCATTTAAAAGAGCTGAAAAAATTCCCGTTGTTGTTGTTCTGGATAATGTCCGGAGTATGAATAATATCGGTTCAGTATTCAGAACCGCTGATGCTTTCCTTGTCAAAGCCCTATGTTTATGCGGAATCACTGCCACTCCTCCAAATAAGGAAATTCACAAAACGGCTTTGGGTGCAACCGAGTCGGTTGACTGGAGTTATTACGGGAATACTGTTGATGCAATTCTTGATTTGAAGGAGTCTGGGTATATCATATGTTCAGTTGAACAGGCTGCCGGAAGTATACAGCTTGGAGAATTTAATATTAGCGACAATGAAAAGTATGCATTGGTTTTTGGACATGAAGTGAGAGGTGTCGACCAGGAAATAGTTGATCTAAGTGATTATTGTATTGAAATCCCCCAATTTGGAACCAAGCATTCACTGAATGTGTCAGTTTCAGCAGGGATTGTTCTCTGGGAGTTTTTCTGGAAGTTATACAGTAA
>CAYSAH010000607.1:0-2375 GCA_964428945.1 uncultured Bacteroidaceae bacterium
AATGAGCTGGAAAAACTGGAAGAGATTTTCGAAAAAATCGTCACAGAAGCTCAATCTGGCAATAGTTCCAACTGACAGATAACAATATGGGGGTATTAATTAACAATGGGATCGTATTCAAGGTACTGAGCAGGAATCTCATTATCGTTTCAATTGCACTTTTACTTACATCAATAGTAGCCATTATCTACTCGGAATCCCAGGCGCCGTTTATATTGTCCGCTCTAATTTCGATTTCTGTTTCAATAATCATCCATATTATTATAAGGAAGAAAAATGTTAAGGGAAATGAAATAGTTGGTAAGCGTGAAGCTTACCTTGCAGTTACACTATCCTGGATTTCCATAGGTCTGATTGGCAGTTTGCCCTACCTCTTCTCTCATGCTATTCCATCGTTTAGTGATGCGTTTTTTGAATCAATATCTGGTTTTACAACTACTGGATCATCTATTCTTTCGGATATTGAAAGCCTGCCTAAGTCGATTCCTTTTTGGAGAAGTTTAACACATTGGATTGGTGGTACAGGCATCATTGTACTTTTCATTGTGGTTATGCCGGCTCTTAAAATCGGTGGATATAATTTATTTACCCTTGAGTCTTCATTGCAGGAAAAGATACAGCCTAAAATCAGATCGGTAGGATATCGCCTGCTTATAATTTACCTTTTTCTTACATTTTCTGAGCTTGTCTTTTTATTGTTCGGGAAAATGGACTTGTTTAATAGTATTTGTCATGCATTCGGGACTGTTACGACCGGCGGGTTTTCTCCGAGAAATACCAGTATTGCAGAATACTCTCAATATATACAGTGATCATGTTATTAACAAGGACATTCTGGAGCAAATAATAAATCAAGATGAACATTTATATTACCATCATTGCATTGGGCTTACTCATATTCCTGTCACATGTCTTTAACGAATTATTTGACAGGACTAAAATCCCGAATGTTTTGTTACTACTCTTAATTGGGATTATAATAGGTCCTGTAAGTGGAATTGTTTCCAAGGATTTTTTTGGGAAACTCGGAAATGTTTTTACTACAATAACATTAATTGTTATACTGTTTGAAAGTGGTTCAGGACTTAATTTTAAAGAGATCAGAAAGGCCATAGGTTCAGCCACACTTCTTACATTGATCAACTTCATAATAACCATAATAATAACCTCATATGTTTCCCGCTGGATTCTTTCCATCGATGTTTTGAGTTCTGTTTTTATAGGTGCTATCGTGGGCGGCACTTCCTCTGCTGTGGTAATACCCATGGTTAAGCAGATGAAATTGGGTGAAAAAAGCTCCTCTGTATTAATACTTGAATCAGCACTGAGTGATGTTCTGTGCCTTGTGGTTGGTCTGGCTCTGCTGGACGGAATATCGCAAGGTGTTGTATCAGTCGGAATGGTACTATCCAGGATGTGGAAGGCCTTTATTTTCGCTATTAGCTTAGGTTTATTGAGTGGATTTTTATGGTCTGCAGTAATAGGCAGGATAAGGAGCGTAAAAAACTCAATGTTCACCACCCTGGCTTTTGTATTCATTCTCTATGGAATAGTTGAATTACTTGGGCTGAACGGGGGTATAGCAGTTCTTTCGTTCGGTATACTTTTAGGTAATATTGAAGGATTCACCCAATCCGGTAAATTCAAAAAGGTGTTTTCATTTGAGAGTTCCGGCTTTAACTCCAATGAAAAGGATTTTTTTGCAGAAGTGGTTTTTATCATGCAGACCTATTTTTTTGTTTATGTTGGTATTTCTTTGCAGTTCGGGTCTCTGGCAATTTATGCTACTGGTTTCTTAATCGTACTATTAATTATAGCTTTCAGGATTCCCGGCACTTTGTATTTATCCGGTAAGGGTGTTTCAAAACCGGAAAAAACCATTATGGCTGTGATGACGCCAAAAGGTCTGGTGCCAGCGGTACTGGCATCTCTTCCCTTGCAGCGAGGATTGGCTCACGGGGAAATTATTCTGGACCTTGGATATTCAATTGTTCTTTTCAGTATCGTCATTTGCTCCATTCTGGTGGTTATTCTTGGGATTGACCCTGATTTTTTCTCTAAGCTTTTGAGACCCCGAAAAAGAACACTGGAAGAGGATTCAAAATTGGTATCTAATGAGTGACAGGGACTTAAACTCTTAACTCAATGCAATGTAACATTATACATTTACCCTGAACAATCGTGAAGAAAACTCTGCTTAAATACCTTCCCCTTATATTCAGTTTTCTGGCTGTTTGTATTTTGCTCTTTGATGCAGGTTTTATTCAGAAAGCCGGTATTCTTCAAATTATTCATCGCCTGTATTTTATCTGTCTGCTTGGCATAATTATATCTGTTCCCTTAAAGTATGTTAGTGATCTTAAAAGTTTTCCAAA
>CAYSAH010000608.1:0-2368 GCA_964428945.1 uncultured Bacteroidaceae bacterium
TCCCTGTGTTTGCCGGGATTCTCTTGTTTTAACTTCCTTATGTTTTGCAGTTTCCACCGAACGGCAGGTAATTCTTTTGCTTTCTCTACATTAAAGAATTCCCAAATAGGATATGCTTCCTTAAAGCTGACTAAAAACACTCGATCTTCAATGGTTAGTTTTGATATAATTTCGGAGATAAGTTTTTTCCGAGTCTCTTCAAATTCCTCATAGCTGAATGGTATATCTGACATACCTGAAAATTGAGTTTCAAAAGTATTCCGATGATCAATGAATGCCGGATTTAAAAGTTCATTGATTGGCCTCATATGAGAGATTAGTGCAACCAGAAAACCCGTCTTTATTTCCTCTGTTAAACCTTCGTTATCCAATAATAACTTTACATCAAAAAGATCACGTGGATGTTGACGGTCCAGGGCAGCACAGATTTTACCACCATACAGTTCAGCCATGGAGACAACCTTTATTGCTGCAAACCTACCCAAAGACTCTTGCACTTTCTTGTCAACCTTTAGCAGGTCTGGATCTTTGATAGTTCCTCGTGTGGTTGTGTTAACTTCTATCTTGATTTGTGCTTTCTGTAACTGACAATTTATTTTGGCGTCCTCTCCCTCCCTTGAGACTGCTGTGACACTAATTCCAGGAATTGATTTCTCTAAATCTGCTTTTATCCGACCCAGCCCTTCTGAAATTTCAATTAATGCGGTTACTCTATCATTATTGGGAATATAGGTAAGATCAATATCAACTGATAACCTTGGAAGGCTACGAATAAACAAGTTAATAGCAGTTCCTCCCTTGAGTGCAAATATTTCTTCTTTGGCCACATATGGAATGGTTTGAAGTAGTAACTCAGCCTGAGCTCTGTATTTTGGATCTATCATATCTGAGCTAATTCTTTGGGAACAGTGATATGGAATTCCGGATCATAAATCCCGTTCTTGACAACCTCACGATCTCCTGTTCCAAGATTAACCTCAGACAGATCAAGAAACTGACCCCATTGATGATTCGCTTTTTTGAGCATGTAAAGGAATAATCTCTTAACTTTTACAGATTTACACACCTGAAGTAATACTTGTACTATATCTGGTCTCAAATTGACCAGTCCGGACATTATTTGATAGGTTTCCAGAAGGTCCTGTTTTTCCGGAGCCAGATATAAACATTCCATTATTGCTCGTTCCGGACTAGATATTTTTATCTGAAAAGCCACGTCATTGTATTCCTCCAAGCCTATCTCGGTTGAAAGAAATGAGGTTTTTGTATGATTGACCGGTTCATTCCATGAGTATTTTTCAAACCATGCCGGTAATTTTATCTTTAGATTGGAGAATAAATAAGCTGTTTCGACACCTGTTCTTATGTAATGAGAATATCCCAATAAAGACAAAGCCGAAAGTCCCCCAACATGCACTGACAAGTTTGCCTGTTGCTGAAGAGAATAAACTGCTCCTTGCCAGCCTATATTATCATTTGGCCGTTTGAATGCTCCGACACCAATTGATTCAAGCCAGCCACTTTTTTTGTACCTTTGTTGTAGGTCATATGAGAATCCATTCTTGTCAAGCCATGACGCAAGAATTACGGTTCCGGGGACATGCAAATCCAGAAGCTTCTTTATTTTTATCTCATTATTAGTACTCACAGTACAAATATCGTGATTTATTTAAAGTAAACCAAAGTCCGAGCTGGTTTATTTATAAAAGTGGAAAAGTGTCAACTCCCATCAATCTTGGCACCAAACTGGCAAAAAACAAAAAGCCTCACAGAATTGAATCTGTAAGGCTTTGATTAATAAGTGGGCCCAGTCCCGATGGACATCGGGACGACCCCCTGATTATGAGTCGGGTTTCAATTAAAGATTTGGCCGAAATAGGGAATACGTGGGGAAGTTTAATCAAATTAAAAAGCCTGAAAAGCAGTATAATAGCCTAATAGGCTTTTGTAAAGTGACCCTTCAGGGATCCACGCAACTCAGATACTAATGACATCAAGTTTTGTTTATTTTCTGTGAAACTCTCACAATCCGCCATCTCCGTGCCACAGCCTGCAGTCTAAAGCCTATGGCCAATAGTCTTCTGACCTCTGACCTCCGTCTTCCTTTTAAAGGTTCCTGAGTGGTATACTGAGCCTGTCGAAGCACGGAGTCTAAGGATACTTATATATGTATCACCTCACCATAGGCCGCTGCAGCCGCTTCCATGATTGCTTCTGACATGGTCGGGTGGGGATGGATCGCTTTAATGATCTCCTCTCCGGTTGTCTCCAGTTTCTTTGCAACAACAAGTTCTGCGATCATTTCGGTAACATTGGCTCCGATCATATGGGCGCCTAGTAATTCTCCGTATTTCTCATCAAAAATAAG
>CAYSAH010000609.1:0-2357 GCA_964428945.1 uncultured Bacteroidaceae bacterium
CAGAATATCGAGTAATGTACAGAACTTGTATAAACCATTTTTTTGTCATAGTATTATACATTATTAAGCGTTAAACTAAAATCTTCCGAACCATGCCGCGAAGCGGTACAGTGTGCGGAAATAACACGAACCGAATCCTATGAGTCAATACGTAACGGACGCCAGCGACAAGGTCCCTTTTCTTCAGAAAGCTGCATTTGGAGCAGGCCACCTGGTAAATAACCTGATGCCAGGGGCACTTGGGATCTTCATGTTCTTCCTGCTCACCGCTTTTGGCATGGATCCTTTCCTCGCCGGGCTCCTGGGTGGTCTTCCAAGGTTATTTGATGCATTGACCGACCCAATTATGGGCTTCATATCGGATAATACAAAATCCAGGTGGGGGCGAAGAAGGCCTTATATTTTTATTGGGGCAATCGTGAGCGGTTTGCTCTTTGCCCTTCTCTGGCAGCTCGATGCAGAGAATACGCAGATGCACAACTTCTGGTATTTCCTCGGTTTTTCCTTGTTATACCTTATGGGCAATACCATTTTTGCAACACCTTTTATCGGACTGGGATATGAAATGACATCGGACTATAACGAGCGTACCAGGCTGATGGCATTTTCGCAGGTAGTCGGACAAATTGCATGGATGGTGGTACCCTGGTTCTGGGTCATTATCGCAAATCCAAACATCTTCGATACCCAGGCAGAAGGTGTTCGAACACTCTCTGTTGTAGTCGCAGGTATTGGTATTGTACTTGGAGTATTGCCGGCACTTTTCTGTAAAGGAATAGATTCCGCGAAAATGGAGGGCAGGAAGGAGTTATCCTTTAAAACCATTTTCTCCAACCTGAAAGAACTGTTCCAGGGGATCGTACAGGTCTCAAAGAACAAACCATTTGTCAGGCTTTGCGGCGCCACTTTCCTTGTCTTTAACGGCTTCCAGATGGTAGCATCCTTCAGTTATTTCATTATCGTATTCTATATGTTCAAAGGAGATTACGGACTGGCAGGAAACTGGCCCGCCTGGTTTTCCACCGTATCTGCAGTTGTTACCGCCTTCCTTGTTATTCCGGTGATCAGCGCAATGGCCAACAGGCTTGGGAAACGTAAGGCATTTATTATCGCAACATTTATTTCAATTGCAGGCTATGGTTTAAAATGGTGGGGCTTCAATCCTGCGAATCCCTGGCTGATCTTTCTGCCGATCCCCCTGATGTCTTTTGGTATCGGCGGACTGTTTACCCTGATGATGAGTATGACGGCTGATGTATGCGACCTGGATGAATTAAACAACGGCATGCCCAGGAAAGAAGGAACATTTGGGGCCATATACTGGTGGATGGTGAAACTCGGTCAGGCACTTGCCCTTGTGCTGGGCGGACTGGTTCTGAAACTGGTTGGTTTTGACCAGAATGCTGCGCTGCAGGCGACCGAAACCATAACCAAGCTAAGAATTGCCGATATTACAATCCCTGCCCTTACAGCGGCCCTGGCCATTGTTGTGATGCTGAAATACGATCTTTCAGAGGAGAAGTCAAGGGAAATTAAGTTCGAACTGGAATCAAGAAGAGGAAAACTGTAAGCTGTTTAAGCGGACTTTTTTCAATACAAAAAAAATAAAACATGTCTACAGAAATAGTATTATTAATTGCCGGTGCTGTTTTACTGCTCATTGCAATTGCTGACAGCATTAAGATTAAAGGTTCTTCCCTTGGGATGGTAAATGCCAGGCTGAGGCTTATCCTGGGAATGATTGGCGTCCTTCTGATTATTTATGGCGGATACTCATTCGGACTTGTAAACCCACAAGCTCAAATTGAGCAGGTTAAAGTAGAAGACAAGTTACAGGTTCACTATCCCATTGAAAAAGTGCAGATCATATCGCCCATTGAGGGAGATTCAGTCAATTGCCGCATCTTATCCATGGGTGTGTATCCGGAATCAAATGATAAAGATATCTGGGTTGTTCTGAAGCCTTCAGATAATAAATACTATCCTCAGTCTGACCATACGAACACTTCGTTCAAGAGGAATGGCGAATGGCAGGTCATCACCAGGTTTGGAGGAGATAAGGGTGAGCACTATGACATCATCGTTTATGAGACTGATGCATCCGCTTCTGAATTTTTCACTACCACCATTCAGAACTGGAAAGATGCGCTTTCATTTCCCGGGCTTATGCCTGATGAGCTTCCCGCAGGAGCGCAGGAAGTCGACAGGATAACGGTGGTATTGATAGATAATTGCAGGGGAGTTTTTTAGGCGTGGGGCAGGGGGCATGGGGCGCAAGGCGCAAGGCACAAGGCGCAAGGCGCAAGGCGCAAGGCAATTGGATTCAGGATTCAGGTATGAGGTATCAGGCGTCAGAC
>CAYSAH010000610.1:0-1556 GCA_964428945.1 uncultured Bacteroidaceae bacterium
CGCGAGGAAGCCAGCGATAAGGCGGCCGAAATGATCAAGGCGGCTGAAGAGGAGAAAGCAAAACTGGTGGCCCAGGCAACTGCCTCCGGTGAAAAACTAAAAAAAGAAGCCGCCGCCCAGGGCGATAAGCTGATCAAGGATGCAGGTACTAACCCCATCAAACAGGTAGCTGCTAAAAAAGCAGCCGATGAACTGAAGTGGCAGGCAAAAAAGAAATCAGAGGCCCTTATCAGCGAAGCAGAAAAACAGGGTGACGCGCTAATTGCAAAAGCGAAAGAAGAGGCAGGGAAGATTTAGACAGGGGTAAGGTGTCAGAGTTGACCGAGCGGAGCTGAGGGGCGGGGTGCATGGAGCATGGGGCACGGAGCACCCAGGTGACCGAGCGGTGTCGAGATCTAAAATAATGCAGAATTACTCCGGTTCCCGAGCCGTTGGGCAGGCACAAGGCACGAGGTGTCAGGTGTGAACGGAGCTGAGGGGCAGGTTTCAGGATGCCGGGCAGTTCGTAAATTATATAATTATTAAATTCAAACTATGAAAAGTATTTATAAACTTCCTATCATCTTTTGCTTTCTTGCACCTGTCCTCGCCCAGTCCCAGGTAGTCATCCACCTGCAATCCCTTCCAGCATCAACACCCGAAATGGCCGATATTTACCTTGCAGGAAATATTAATAGCTGGAATCCTGCAGATACAAACTTCCGCTTTGCGATCAGGGAGGGAAACGCTTACTGGCTGGATATAGATGCTGGAGAAGGGGTCATGGAATATAAGTTTACCCGTGGCTCATGGGAGACTGTGGAAGGCAATGCCAGCGGATCCTACCTGCCCAACCGAAGCTTTACATTCGGAAGCACAGACACGCTGCATCTCACCATACTAAGCTGGGAAGACCTTGACAATGGCGGAGGCGGAACAAATTCAACTGCCAATGCCCAGGTGCAGATATGGAAGTCAAACCTGTATATTCCGCAACTTGACCGTAAAAGGCGCATATGGGTGTACCTGCCACAGGATTACGAAACTTCAGGCTTATCATACCCGGTCCTATATATGCAGGACGGACAAAATGTATTCGATGCAAGTACCTCTTTTGCAGGAGAATGGAAGGTCGATGAGACCCTGACTTCCCTCGAAAACCGTGGATTGGGAACCGCCATTGTTGTTGCGGTTGACAATGGTGGAACACACCGGATCGATGAATACTCCCCGTTTATAAATCCTTCCTATGGTGGAGGAGAAGGCGATGCTTACCTGGATTTTATAATAGAAACTCTGAAACCAAAAATTGATTCAGCTTTCAGAACCCTTGAAGGTCCAGAAAACACAGGCATTATGGGATCCAGCATGGGAGGGCTCATTTCACATTATTCATATTTCCGGAATCCTGAAATCTTTGGAAGAATCGGAATATTTTCTCCTTCATTCTGGTTTTCTGATGAATATTACACTTACTCTACCCAACACGGACTTCAAGGTTCTCCAAGACTTTACCTGCTTGCAGGCGCAGGAGAGGCTCAGATATCAGAAAATACTCAACAGATGTTTGATTTGCT
>CAYSAH010000610.1:1566-2350 GCA_964428945.1 uncultured Bacteroidaceae bacterium
GGATTCACTGAAGATCATCTGATAATTTCCATCGTTCCAGGCGGACAGCATTCGGAATGGTTCTGGGCCGCACAGTTTGAAAAGGCTTTTCTCTGGCTTTTTTACCCGGATCAGCTTAACAGAATTTCAAATTCGGGTTTACAGGATATAAAAATTTATCCAAATCCTGTTGACGATATCCTTTGGATTGAAGGCACCGGTAAAATGGATATGAAAGTATATAGTGATACCGGGGCACTGGTTCAGCATGATGAAATAGAGGAAAGAGGTGAAATTGAAATTTCCGGCAGAAAATCAGGTTTGTATGTCCTAATGGTGGAAAAGGAAGGATGCTCAAAGTCCTTTAAAATAGTGAAGCTTTAATCAAAACCCGGATTGCTTGACATTATTTATGCGTAATTCTTATATACCATATTCGGTTACTATGAAATACTGCATGGTATTCGTGATAATTTCCCTGCTCGCAGGTTGTGAAGTACAAATCGATGATTCAACAGAATATGTAGATATTACTTCAAAGGTTTCTGTAGAAGATTTTGAGGAAATCAAAAACTATATTATTCAAAATGGCAAGTTTGAGATGTTTTCTAATGCATATATGCAAAATCCATACGCTGATTTTGAACATTTTGATTTGTACCTGTTCCCGGATGTTGGTCTGCTAAACAGTTCATGTGATCCTGAAATCTCAGATTTCAATCAGTTGTTTATTGTGTCAAAGGAAAATATAACCCAGTACCGCATAGTAAGAATAAAAATAGGGGATACGGACGTGCCAATTCAA
>CAYSAH010000611.1:0-2333 GCA_964428945.1 uncultured Bacteroidaceae bacterium
CAAAGGCCTCCCCTCCCAGGTTAATTGTTGGAATGAAGGATGGCTGGTCCTGCACCCCCCCTCCCGATTTAATTGCCCAGTAGTCCTGCACTGCCTTGTTGAACTGGTATTGCTGGAACTCGTCAGACGACATCACATTCGGAACCCGGTAGTTCCAGGAGCCTATCTTCTCCTGGAAAACATAGCTGTTTGTTTCAGGATCATAGACAATCTCCGACTTTATATTCGAAGGATTGTTCAGGTAGAGCGGTGAGGAGTTGGAATTTGAAAAGGGATAACTATCCTTGATCTCAATAGGAAAGGGCAGGGTGGTATCGGGCTGAAAAAAATCGACGGAAAAGGACCCTGAATTTGCTCCACCGACAGTTGAAGCTTCCAGCGGGCTTAAGCCGGCTAAAAACATAATTAACAGGTGAAGGACTATATGATCTCGCCTTAGCTTCAACAGTTAGTAGCAGTTCAGATTTTACATTAATTTCAGGGCCGCCTTAACAACTTGCTCAACACTTAATTTTTCTCCCTTCATTACCCTGGCAAGGCTCTTCTCAACTGTTTTTCGGGGAAAACCAAGTGCCACTAATGCTGATAACGCTTCATCTCTTACAGTATTGTCCTGCAAACGGAATAAATCGTCGGTTTCAGAGGCTTTTCCGACTTTATCCCTAAGATCAACAATAATCCGCTGGGCGGATTTAGCCCCGATGCCTTTTATATTTTGAAGGGCAAGGACATCACCGGCCAGGATCGACTGGCTGACTTCGGAAGGAGACATGGAAGAAAGGATCAGCCTTGCAGTATTGGCTCCTACGCCCGATACCGAGATCAGCTGTCTGAAAATCTGTCGCTCTTCCTTATCGGCAAAGCCAAATAACAGCTGGGCATCCTCGCGCACAACAAAGTGCAGGTAGAATCTTCCTGAACCTGCATCCCCGATCCTTGAATATGTATTCACTGAAATATTGAGCAGGTAGGCGATCTGCCCTGCTTTGATCACAAGCTGAGCCGGTGATTTTTCGATGATTTCTCCCTCAATAAATTCGAACATAACCTATTCTTATGTAAAGTGCTAAGATAGTACAAGAAGAAACAAGTAAAAAGTGAAAAGGAAAAAGGAAAAAGTTGCGAATTAACTTGCTTACCACTTTTTCCTTTTTCCTTTTTACTTTTTACTTATCAAAGGGTTTTTCTTATCTCGGTCTCTTCGTAGGCTTCGATGTAATCTCCGGTCTTTATGTCGTTATAATTCTGAATATTAAGTCCGCACTCGAGACCGGTTACAACCTCTTTTGCATCATCCTTGAACCGCTTCAGGGAGCCAAGTTCCCCAGTATAAACAACTATACCATCGCGGATCAGCCTGACCTTCGAAGTCCTTCTGATTTTTCCCTCTTTAACTATGCAACCGGCAACAGTTCCCACCTTAGTAATTTTAAATGCTTCCAGTACCTCGAGAGTTGCAACGATCTCCTCCTTGATCTCAGGCGACAGCATCCCTTCCATGGCAGCTTTTACCTGTTCTATCGCATCGTAGATAATAGAATAGAGCCTTACATCGATCTGTTCCTTTTCGGCGAGTCGTCTCGCACTTAGTGATGGTCTTACCTGGAATCCAATAACGATGGCATTGGAAGCTGCTGCAAGAAGAATATCTGATTCTGATATCTGTCCCACCGCCTGGTGCTTGATATTTACCTGGATTTCATCTGTACTCAGCTTAATAAGTGAATCTGAAAGGGCTTCAACTGAGCCGTCTACATCACCTTTCACAATAACATTAAGCTCCTGGAAATTACCGATAGCGATCCTTCGTCCGATCTCATCCAGTGTAATATGTTTCTTGGTACGCAGATCCTGCTCACGCTGAAGCTGTTCACGTTTATTCGCAATCTCTTTCGCCTCCCTGTCGCTTCCCATCACATTAAACCTGTCGCCTGCCTGCGGCGAGCCATTCAATCCGAGTATCATAACGGGCATTGAAGGCCCGGCTTCGAGTATTTTATTTCCGCGCTCATTGAACATTGCTTTTACGTGCCCAAAAAACTGTCCGGCCAGGACTACATCGCTGATTTTCAGTGTTCCCGATTCAACAAGCATTGTGGCAACGTTTCCACGGCCCTTGTCAAGTGCTGATTCGATGATCGTTCCAACTGCTCGTTTGTTGGGGTTCGCTTTAAGCTCAAGAAGTTCAGCTTCAAGAAGTACTTTTTCAAGAAGCAATTCGATATTCACACCATTTTTTGCTGATATTTCCTGTGACTGGTATTTACCGCCCCAGTCTTCCACCAGGTAGTTCATATTTGCAAGTTCCTCCTTGATCTTTTCAGGATTTGCAC
>CAYSAH010000612.1:0-2330 GCA_964428945.1 uncultured Bacteroidaceae bacterium
GAATATCGGCCTGTCACGCCGAGGGTCGCGGGTTCGAGTCCCGTCCGCACCGCGATACCAACATAAGCGACTGATAATCAGTCGCTTATTTGCTTTTTGTAGTCCCCGAGTATGTAAGAAGTATATCTTTGACAAAATTCACTGGTATATCTTTATCTTCATAGTCAACTCTTATCTGCTTCAAACCTAACGCTCGACCGGTAGGCAAGTGAATATACCGACCTGTTGTGGGTAGTATTAGTTAATTTCGTCTTTTTATTAGATATTAGCTAGAGTTTGACAATGTTGTCATGGTTTAATCCTTCTGTACCTATTTTCAAGAGATTTATCTATATGTAAATTAAATATTCTAAGTCCGATTAGTAACATAAGAAAAAAGAAAGCAGGGGGTAATACTAAAAATACTAATGTCTCTTCTGAGAAAAGTATAAAATCGGTATCTCTTATTATTGGAAACGCAAGAAGACCAACAAAAACATATAGAAATATTAATCCTTTTACAAAAGTGACCCTATAATCTAAAACCAATCTACCTGATTTGTTTAATAGTGTTACAATGCCTCTATCAATCGAAAAATTAAAAATTGTGATAGCAAAATTAAAGGGAGCCCAATTAAACTTGGAGTTTTCAAATTCAATAGTATTTTCATTCAATATTGTCGATTTCGATAATAATTCTTTGCGAAAATAAAAACCTATAACCTTGGTCAGATTTGTTGAAAGATCGTGATCATATGGATATTTAGTTTCTATTTCTCCCTTTATTTGAAACCCAACTTTCATTTACTCTTCATTTAAAAGTATAGTTAATAATCTATTTTCATAGCAACTTCGTTTCAATTCAGCGTTGAATATTACCCACAACTCATTTATGTATACTAAAGGTAATTATATTTTGGCAATTGTGGAGCTATCACATAACAATAGCAAATCGTTAATTGTAAGTCCAAATATGGCTTTATCATATAAGATAATTTCATTAAATATCCCACTTATCTGCCTCTGAGCGAAGATGCTTCAATGAGACCCGCATGTAAGGCTTCATACTCTTGTAATCACTATGCCCGCTCATCCTCATAACATCCTGAATGGGCATGCCTTTCTGCAAACAAAGTGTGATGAAGGTCCTGCGCGCATCATGGCTCGTAATAACGGAATAAAGCGGAGAAACTGATCTGCTGACAATCTTGCCCTTAACAACAATTGAGACTATGGGTCTGTCAAGTTTGAGCACCTGGAAGAGCTCCTTAAGCTGCTTGTTGAACTTCGCATTAGTAATCTTTGGGGGTAGACCACTCCCTTTGTCCAAAATCCGTCTACCGACGTCATAAAGGGGTGGCATTGCTTTACCTCCTGTCTTGAGCTGGTTAAACTCCAGGATATCCTCGGGTGTAATCCATGAAGGGTCAAATCGCTGGCTATCACTAAACCTCATTCCTGTAGTGGCGAGGAATACAAATAAATCCCTTGCCTGATCAAGATAACCATCAAGCTCTGCCGTAATCAAAGTCTTAAGTTCTGCTTCCTTGAGTGCCACTATCTCTTGATCCAAGGGGAGCTGATTATATCTCATCCATGAAAGATCTTTCTTCGGATAGGCAAATCGCAGAAAGGACTTGGTACCACGGACAAGCCTGTTAATAGAAGAGTCGGCATATTTCTGATCAACTAATAAGTACTGAATGAAACGCCCGAATGTCAAATTATCCCATGTATCAATATCAAAAGTGTATCCGGTTTGGATGCAGAAGCGCCTCAGCATCTTCATATAGACAACTGCCTTCTGCAAGGTCCCTGGCTTAAATGTTTTTACCACAAGGTATTCATCATACAGTTTCCAGAAAGGTTTTATAGTTTTCACCTGGGCATAGAACTCCGCTCTAACCTTTTCTACAACCGGATCCATTCCCATTGCCCTAAGTTTAAGTGAAGCATTCAGAACACGCAATTCCATGTCCGATATTTGTTGCTTAATGATCTCATAGTCCGGGCAGTTCTTCTTTGGAAATGAGCCATTCCAATACTTATCATCAACTTTTGCACCAGTAAAAATCTTGAAGATTTTCATCTTGTGAGTGTAAACAACATACACTGAGTTGCGGTACTTTCTTACTTTCAATGTAGGCATGACGGTATTTATTCGTGAGTATAGTTGCCCATACTTCCGCCATACTCGTTAAAGTGTTATTCAGAATTTATTCCGTTTGTAGAGCAAAACTTGACATTATAATGCTCTTATACAGAATATTATCATCGCCGTGGGTCGCGGGTACGATCCCGTCCGCACCGCAAATCTGAGCAAAAAGCCATCCGTCAACCGGCGGATGGCT
>CAYSAH010000613.1:0-2311 GCA_964428945.1 uncultured Bacteroidaceae bacterium
TGTCGCCTACAAACCAGGAATAGTTTGACCAGTTGGTCCCAAATTCAAATTCCAGGATGATCCCGGTCGAAACACCGATGGCAAAATTGATTCCGAATACTTTCATCCAGAACCTGGTTATCCGCTTCCACTCTTCATTCCCGGTCCTGACGTAGATCGTCTCCATAAAAGCAACGATGAATGCCAGACCGAGGGTTAGCGGAACAAACAACCAGTGAAACATGGCTGTAAGCGCAAATTGCGCTCTTGACCAATCAATAAGAGAAATGTCGATTGACTCCATTATTTTATAAAGGGTTTGTTAATTGTTCCAGAACATGTTCACTGCGTTCTTCATCAGAGGAAAAGTCGCGTTGAAGAATATCAGGGAAAAAAAACAGCTTAAGGATCACAAACATGATAAACAGCTTTATAAGGATCACAGCCCACAGGGATCTTCCCCAGGTCATGCTCCTGAAACCATTGTAATAAAATAGAAAGATTCGTTTAATCATGTCCGGATTTATCCCATAAAGTTAAAGAAGAAATTAAATTTAGAAAGACAGATACAGAGTTAGAATAAAAAAAAGAAAATAGTTTATTATTTTTACTGCCTCTAAATAACATTTTTACTTTCTTTCAATAAACTGCTTACCGCACAGAATGGGAGTTTTTAGTATTTTTAATTCGAAAAAAAGGCCTCTGTAATGAAAAAGATTTCATTTTATATATGTAAATTTCCCTCAAGCATTGTGAATCTATGAAAAAGCCCCTAAGCCTGGCAGTATTCTTATTGTCAGTTTTTATGTTAAATGCACAGGACCTGGCGACCCAATCCCTTGAAATTGGAGTCGATGAGAAGCTCAACAATTACTTACCCCTTGATGCCTTCATTTTCAATATTGAAGGTGATACTGTTTATTTGAAGGATCTATACGACAAGCCGACAATTATCAATTTCGTTTATTACCGCTGTCCGGGGATCTGTTCGCCATTGATGGACGGACTTGCTGAAGTTATTGATAAGAGTGACCTGGTGATCGGAAAGGACTACCAGGTGATTACCATCAGTTTTGATCCCCGTGAGTCAAGCATGCTGGCTGAACGCAAGAAGAGTAATTACCAGAACCTGATGCAGAAAGCCGACCTGGCGAAAACCGGGTGGACATTCTATACTGCCGACAGCGCCAATATCGCAAGGCTCACAGACGCTGTAGGGTTCAGGTATAAGCCAATCGGGAACGATTTTATTCATTCAGCCACCATCGTGATCACATCCCCTGAAGGTAAGATTACCCGGTACATGAACGGGATCTATTTCCTTCCGTTTGAACTGAAAATGTCGATCATTGATGCCGGTGAAGGAAAATCCGGCCCTACGATCAATAAGGTACTTCAATACTGTTACTCCTTTGATCCTGCAGGCCAACAGTATGTTCTGAACATCACAAAAATTACAGGGACCCTGATCATTTTCTTCGGACTCATTGTGTTCCTTGTATTGGTTCTGAAAAAACGAAAGAATACGAATTAACCTAAATAATATGTCTGCAAAAACACAGAAAGAAGCACCTAAAAGTTACCTGGAGGAGACCGGTGGGAGAAAAGGGATCTTAAAGTGGATCCTTTCCACGGATCATAAAAGGATAGCTTTATTATATCTCTATTCAATAATGACATGGTTCCTCATAGGGGTATTACTTGGGGTATTGATGAAGCTTGAACTGATAGCCCCCGGAAAAACAATTATGGGTGCCCAGGGGTACAATGCAACATTTACCGTTCATGGCGTAATTATGATCTTCCTGGTGGTTATACCAGGACTTCCGGCAGTTTTTGGAAATTTTCTTTTGCCCATACAGATCGGGGCAAAGGATGTTGCATTTCCAAAGTTGAATCTTTTTTCATGGTATATCTATGTGGCAGGTTCAATCCTTGTGGTATCCTCACTTTTTATGGGTGGTGGACCTCCTGATACAGGTTGGACCTTCTATGCTCCCTACAGCTTCAAAACAGGAACAAACATGTTACCGGCAGTTTTAGGCGCCTTCGTCCTGGGCTTCAGCTCTATCCTTACAGGCTTGAATTTCATTGTAACGATCCACAGGCTCCGCGCACCGGGAATGACCTTTATGAAAATGCCGGTCTTTCCCTGGACCCTTTACGGAACCGGATGGATCCAGCTGCTGGCAACTCCCGTAGTCGGAATTACCATTCTCATGGTGCTTGGTGAAAGGCTTTTCAATATCGGCTTTTTTGATCCTGCCAAAGGTGGTGACCCGATCCTCTTCCAGCACCTGTTCTGGATCTACTCGCATCCTGCCGTGTACAT
>CAYSAH010000614.1:0-2307 GCA_964428945.1 uncultured Bacteroidaceae bacterium
ACTGAAATCTGATTTATCATCTCCACCGGAAATCCCACCAGAATTGATGGCACTCATACCGGTCTGGTAAAAGTCCCTGACATTGTCAGGTTATGCCTGCAGCGTAACCTCATCGTCTTTGAAGTCCGTAAAAACCTGGTCCTGAACCTCGCTGATCCTGGGACCCCAGCCATTGAGAAATTTAAGGTCATAGTTGCCATAGGAACCCTGGGCATATTCATTCTGAAATTCGGGGAGTTTTAGTGGAGTCTCCCAACGATAGGAGGAATTGATCTGTACCTGGGTTGTCCCTGCCTTTCCCCTTTTGGTGGTAATAATGATGGCACCGTTCTTTGCCCTGGCTCCGTAGAGCGCGGTAGCAGCAGCTCCCTTAAGTACTGAGATCGATTCAACATCATCACTGGCAAGGTCTGTAGCCCTGTTTCCAACATCCACGTTCCCTTCAATTGTATTAGGTTCATAGAAGCTGTTGTCTATCGGCATACCATCCACGACGAAAATTGGCTGGTTGTTCCCTCCAAGGGAGTTGGCTCCCCTGATAATTATTTTGGAGGAACCTCCAACTGTACCTGATTGCTGGTTGATGCGAACCCCTGAGACCTTTCCTGAAAGGCTGTTCAGAACACTTGATTCCCTTACGGAATTAAGTTGCTCGTCACCCACCGTGGAGACTTTGTAGCCAAGGGACTTTTCGGTCCTTGTAATGCCCACTGCGGTTACAACAACTTCATCGATATTTAGGTATTCCGACGATAATTCAACATCGATAGTTGTTGCTTCTCCGACAGTTACCTCTTTCGTGTCCATACCTATGAAGCTGAACTCCAGGATGGCATCGCTTCCCGGAGCGGTCAGTGAATAGAAACCATTCACATCGGATATGGTTCCAGTTTGAGTTCCCTTGACCAGAACTGATACTCCCGGTAAAGGTGAATTGTCCTCAGCACTTGTCACCGTTCCACTTACGCGCACCTGCGCCATAAGAGTGGTAAGGCTCATCGCAAAGAACAACGATAAAAAAATAATTCTTTTCATAGAGTGAAATTTAGTTGAACAATTAGGTTAATATTATCTGACTCTCATCATGCTTTATCCGGACCTATTTTATTCGATGGGATGCGAACGCATGAATTATTGATACAAGAAAACAGGAAAGTGGCGCTTTTGCTATTTAATTCAAGCTAATACACGCAAATGAGATTAAGAGCAGATTTACCGGGATAGAATGGCATTTACATTCAACAGACTACTGTTGAGCCGTCAGGCAAATGCATTTCACAGACAAAAACTGCTTTTGAATGAAAATAACCGGGAAAATGGCCGTTGAGTGACGGTTTTAGCGGGGAGACAGGGAAATGATGAAGTTTGACTGTTAATTGGGATCGTTTTCCCTCGACCTTTCTCTAATGTATAGGCAATAATAAATAAATAAAGCCAATATAATTGGCTTTATTCGTGTAAATTTTTTAGAAATTATTTAAGTCATTCGCCAGATCACATTGACTGTCTCATTTCAGGTAAATATGCTGCAATAAGATCTATTGCTTCTCTTTCTCCAATTCTCCGCTTCTTAATAAGAACTTCCTGTTCAACATACTTATTCGGATTAAAACTCAGGTGTGCTGAAGCTTTCGAAAACATGATCTCCCTGGCCCCAAATCCCTTCTTATTGCAATTGTAAATTATTATGTAGTCACTTGTATAAGCAATGAAGTTATTACACTTTTTACCTTTGTATACTGCAATTTTCAGATTCATGCCAGCGTCTTCATAAATTACATTGTAGGTATGGTAAACATTTCCCTGGTAATGGAAAACATCATCTGTAGCTTTAACAATATATTTTCCGGCTTTTGTTGAAGAAGAACCCTCCAGGAATACATCGGGATTATCATTGTATGCATAAGCGGCTGCGGTTGCAAGGACCAACAGAAATAATGTTGCCTGTAACCTTGTTTTTAAATTAACTATTGTTTTCATCGTCTTGAATTATTGATTTGACATCAACGACAAATAATTCAAAAGAAATTCTTATCAAATTTTTCTGTTAGAACTATTTGCTTATGATAAACAGATCATTATTTGTGCCAAAATCAATAACATTATGATTTTCTGATCTTTAATTTCAAAGTATTTAATATTCAAGAGCATAGAGATGTACGTTTTCGTACAGCATTGTTCTATTTCTTCACATAAATATATGATCAGTAATCTGATTTCTTCAGGAGTGGATCAGTACAAAAACAAATGGGGATAAGATTGACTCTTATCCCCATTTCACCGTATGATACCCATAGCCACCATACA
>CAYSAH010000615.1:0-2303 GCA_964428945.1 uncultured Bacteroidaceae bacterium
GGACCTCTTGATGGCAGCACCGGACAGTGAGGATGTCCAGGGTCATTTTCATTAATGATGAGTTGAAAGTGATCATAACATTTATAACTTGTATAACGTAATAATAATAATAATAAGAATAATAATAATAATAATAATAATTACATTACTTGATATCCTTTCATGAGCAGGGAGCAATCCTCATTATCGATAAATAATAAGGAACCGTATGGTCGGAACAAAGAGACCGGACCGTCATTGAAATCCTTGTGGAAAATAGTTTATAGCAATATATCCACTACCTCTTTTGTCCATTTGAGGGGAGACTAAAAATGGATTACCTGAGCATAAATGAGGTTGTCCTGTTTCCAATTCAGGGCCGGACCAAGCCAAGAAAAGAGGATATTCCTACATTGGTTCAAACATAAGATGAAGGGTTAGTTATGAGCTTCGAGGATTTCTTCAAACAGGCGACAGGGAACGAACCGTTCCCGTACCAGATGAGGCTTGCGACCGGGGAAGAGCTGCCACAACTACTAGACATCCCTACGGGATGCGGAAAGACGGCGGCGGTTGTATTGGCCTGGCGGTGGAGGCGGAGGTTCGCGGAGGAAGAAGTTAGGATTAAAACCCCGAGGAGATTGGTTTATTGTCTTCCGATGCGGGTGCTTGTGGAGCAGACACGTGACAACTGTAAAAAGTGGTTAAAGGAACTTGGTATGTTAGCAATAGCAGAGAATGGAAAAAACCCCCCTCAGGACGATGTAAGGCCCGTTGATGGATGGGCGGCATCGCAGGGTGACGTAGGGAACCGTATTGCCGTCACAGTCCTTATGGGCGGCGAGGATGCCGACGAATGGGACATGTACCCGGAGAAGGATGCAATCATCATAGGTACTCAAGACATGTTATTGTCTAGAGCCTTGAACCGGGGCTACGGTATGAGCAGATACAGGTGGCCGGTTCATTTCGGGCTGCTGAACAATGATTGTCTCTGGGTGATGGATGAGGTCCAATTTATGGGGAACGGACTCGCCACGACGACCCAACTGCAAGGGTTTCGTGAAAATTTCGGTGTTATGCAAGGAATTCGATCCATCTGGATGAGCGCGACAACGAATCCCCAATGGTTAAAAACTGTTGACTTCAAACCATCTGAAGAGGCCCCCTTTTCCCTTGACGATGAGGATATAGGTGAGGTAAAAGGTAATGATAATATCAAGAGAAAATTTCAATCAAGAAAAGTATTAAAGAAAGCCGATTTTTATGCATCCGAAGATGGAAAAAAAGAAACTGATTTGGTTTTAAAGATACATAAGAACGCAACACGCACATTGGTTATTATAAATACAGTTGCTAGAGCACAAAGCATTTATGAGAATATTAAAAAGATGAAACCGGATGCGGATGTTGTTCTCATACATTCTCGTTTCAGGGAGAATGACCGGAAAGAACACTTCGAGAAATTGATTCAAGAGCCTGGAAGGAATGGCATCATAGGCATCACCACCCAGGTTATTGAAGCCGGAGTCGATGTCTCGGCCTGCACTCTCGTTACAGACCTTGCACCGTGGCCATCTATGATCCAAAGAATAGGACGGTGTAACAGAAACGGAGAATACAATCATTCAAGAGATGACGGGATCCATAATGGGGAAGTATATTGGATACCGGTAGAAAAGACAAATCCATACGATGAAATGGAATTGGAGATATCAAGTAAACGGCTTGAGGAATTGTCTGAAGTCGGCCCTAATACGATTCCAAAATATTTGGATCCCATGGAATATGTTCATGTGATCAGGAAAAGGGATATGATTGACCTGTTCGACACAACACCCGACCTCGCCGGAGCCGATATTGACGTTTCCAGGTTCATTAGAGAAGCAGATGAATACCATGTGCAGCTCTTTTGGAGAAATATTCCGAAAAATGGCCCGGAACCTACCGCGCCAGGGCCAGCACGAGAGGAATTGTGTTCTGTGCCGATCAATGATATCATTGCGAAAGGAAAATTAAAATTCGAAGCTTATCGCTGGAACCCGCTTGAAAAGAAATGGGAAAAGGTTCCAACCGTCTATCCTGGGCATGTGCTCATGGTGGATACAAAGACCGGTGGCTACAATTCCGAACTAGGATGGAATGGAAAAGAGAAAGAGTCAGCACCTTGTGATACCAAGGGAAAGATCATGAATCATTACGATGGTGATAAATGGTCTCAGGGTGCAAGATGGGAAACAATAGCTGAACACACCGATGCCGTCGTTAAAGAGATTGACGCGCTAATAAAAAAACTCGATTTTAGTTTGTATTCAAATAACCTC
>CAYSAH010000616.1:0-2287 GCA_964428945.1 uncultured Bacteroidaceae bacterium
CACCACATGAAGAAGTTGTCAAAAAAATAGCCGAAGAATTGAAGCATTCTTCCATTCATGAAAATGTTTCAGTCCGTCTGCTCCCATGATAAGGTAAAATTCACGGTTAGGATTTTTTTCCTTCAGGTAGGCAAGTGTATCGATAGTATACGAAGGCTTTGGCATATGAAATTCAACATCCGAGACAAGATATCGGTCATCATCGCCAATGGCTAGTCTCATCAGTTCAAGTCGATGGTAATCTGCCAGAAGTGTTTTCTTTTTCTTCAGCGGATTCTGAGGACTTACAACGAACCAAAGCTGACTTATTTCTGAAAATTCAAGCACATAATTTGCAATGGCCATATGCCCGATATGGACAGGGTTAAATGAGCCAAAAAAAAGTCCGGTTTTGATCATGTTTCGAAGATACAAAAAAGAGCCATTTTATTTAGTATGGAAGGGACGGGCATGGAAAGGGTGTATTTGAAAATAAGTATTCCTGCATTTTCCGTTCTAACCGCACGTGAGCTAACAAGCGATTCATGTAATCCCTTTGTCTCTGCTTTTGCAAAATGACACACCAATTCTCAAAAACGATCCGTAAATACAAGATTATAACAAACTAAAACAATTGTATAAGGTGCGCCAGCCTTCCTGTCGTCAGGCACGGGCACTGCACATATCGCTAAATTTCGAAGTTAATTCAGTCCTGCAACAATAGCAGGCGATCCCGGATCAGTTCCCGGATAAAAAATTCCTTACGATCAGTTCTGCTTCTGCAAGCGAATTCTCCAGGATGTCATTTATAATTATACAATCGAATTTATCGGTAAATGTAAGTTCCTCCCTTGCTTTTGACATTCGTTTCAGCAACTGTTCCTCCGAATCTGTACCCCTCAACCTGAGTCTGGTTTCCAATACATCAATTGAAGGAGGCTTAACGAAAACTGCCAGGGCCTGGGATCCAAATTCCCTTTTAAGATTCACTCCTCCCACAACATCAATATCGAAAACCACATGTTTGCCTTTTTTCCTGATCCTGTCGACTTCTGAGCGCAAGGTTCCATAATATTGACCTGAATATACTTCTTCCCATTCGAGAAATTCGTTGTTTTCAATTCTTCTTCTGAATTCTTCAGAACTTAAAAAATAGTAGTCAATGCCATCCTTTTCATTTGCCCTGGGTTTCCTGGATGTGGCAGAGATACTGAACTCCAGGCCCAGGTCAAGTCCAAGGAGGTGGTGTACAATAGTTGTTTTACCAGAGCCTGAGGGTGCAGAGAATATGATTAGTTTACCTTGCATAAAAGAATGGATTTTCACTATAAAACGTTCAGCAATTGTTCCTTTATCTTCTCAAGTTCGTCTTTCATATCTACCACCAGCCGCTGGATCTCGCTGTGGTTTGCCTTTGATCCAAGGGTATTGATCTCACGGCCTATCTCCTGGGAAATAAATCCAAGCTTCCTTCCGTTGGGACTTCCTTCGGCAAGCACTTCCAGGAAATAATCCAGGTGATTCTTCAATCTTACATTTTCCTCATTGATATCAAGTTTTTCCATATAATAAACCAGTTCCTGCTCGAACCTGTTCCTGTCCACTTCATCATCAAGCTTCAGATCTTCCAGGTTTGAACGTATCCTTTCCTTGAGTTTTTCTATTCTTTCCTGTTCAAATGGTTCAATATCGGCGTGTTTTGACTTTATTGCGTTTATTCTTTCAATGAGGTCCGATTCGAGGGCTTTTCCCTCCTGTATCCTGAAGGTATCCAGTTCAAAAATTGCCCTTTCAAGACCGGATCTGACTATTTCCCACTCTTCATCAATGATTTCTTCCTTTTCAGAAGAGACAGTATCGGGCAATCTCATCACTGTTGACAGCAGATCACCGGAATGCAGGTCAAATTCCTCAGAAACCGCCTTTAACTGCTTAAGGTAATCCTTTAATACCCTGGTATTAATAGTTACGCCGGCTCCTTCTACCATCTCATAATGAAAATTGCAGTCAACTTTCCCTCTTTCCAGTGCCTTCGATAAAATCTGCCTGATTTCAAGTTCCTTCTCCTTGTAAACAGCAGGAAGCCTCGTACTTGTATCGATCTGTTTGCTGTTGAGGGATTTTATTTCAATTGTGAGTTTCTTAGTTTGCAGAAGGCATTCTGCTTTTCCGAAGCCTGTCATAGATTTTAGCATAGATTTCCTGGGTTTATTTTTGCAAAGGTAGAAAAAAAAGGAAGGCAGGGGGCAGGGGGCAGGGAGCATGGGGGATGGAGCAGGGGGGATGGGCAGGTGCGTGGACAGGGCAC
>CAYSAH010000617.1:0-1357 GCA_964428945.1 uncultured Bacteroidaceae bacterium
TTGTATTTACAGGAACAGTAGAAAGAGGGTTGAATTTCTTTTCAAGCTGGGAAAAAAGTGGAGCAAGAGTAATATCCTTGCCCTTGGCTTGTGACCACACCCAATACAACACCCGGGTTGAATGCGGAAAGGATTTTTTGGGAGTAAAAATGGCCTTTGTAGGAGGGTATTGGCGGACAAAAGGCTTTGCGTTAGATAGATATCTACGCAAGTATGAGGATATACTATATATTTACGGAAGGAATAGATGGCCATACAAGGGATACAGAGGCAGGATAACAAGAGATGAAGAGGCTGTTCTTTATCGGCAATCTATACTGTGCCCTACTGTAAATGAGCCGTCCGTACGCATCCTTCATGGGCAAATTAATGAGCGAGCTTTTAAGATTATGGGAAGTGGAGGCGTAACATTAGTTGATGCGGTCCCTGCATATTTAGACCTATTTACCAAAGATGAATTATTAGTTCCGAATAACGTTAATGAATTCCATGAATACATAAGGATGCTTTTTAATGATGAAGATCTTCGTAATAAGTACAGACAAGCTGGATATCAAGCTGTAATTCAGAGGCATACATACGTACACAGGGCTGCAAAGATCCTGGAGTTCTTAGGAAGAGCAGGCAATTAGGGAGAGAATATTAATGTTCTTGTTCAATGTCCATAATTACATAATTGTTGAAGTCGATGAAGAAATATCCCCGGCTATATTAGGATCATTAGAATTTCATATCGGAGTTTTCCGGGTTCAGGACAGGCAAGATGTGGCGGGAGGAAAACGGCGAATTCACTTAATGCCATACGATAAATATGAAAAACATAATTGGGAGACGAAGGGAGAAGCTCTCATCATTAACAATAAATCGGAGCGTATTGCTCTATTACGCGATTGCGCCGGATTAATTGTATACATTGACACTCCAAATTTTCACATAGGGCCATTGATTCAAATACTACTAGTTGAGCAACGTATGACCCATGTACATGCGGCGGGAATCGCGAACGAACACGGTGAAGTAACAATAATACCGGCAGAAGGAGGAGCGGGAAAAACAGCAGTAGCTGGTTTCCTGGTGAAAAACGATAATTATAAGATCCTTGGCGATGACATTTTAATATTGAGGGATGACGGCCAATGTTACTCATTTCCAAGGGCTTTTATTATGAAGCCATATCATAGAGATGTCTTCCCAGAGATTAGACAAGAAATAGGGTATTTACAGGGCATCAAAGGTAACAAGAATATTGGCAAATTCCTTAGCGAGAATCTTCCCATGAAGGGCATAGCCCGTTCTTTGCTTGGCACCACAAGAGCATATTATAAAGCAGGGAAGATAATCGCAAAACTGAACAGTG
>CAYSAH010000617.1:1367-2272 GCA_964428945.1 uncultured Bacteroidaceae bacterium
AAGAAAAGATAATGCAGAGCGGAAAATGTAGACGAGTAGTTTACTTAGAGAGAGGCTATTCAAAGTACAAAATCAGCGAAGCGAGCAAAGAAGCACTGATAAACAGAGTATTTTCGACGATACATAAGGAATGGGCTCCTTTTATGGGGATTATGTTTAGCTTCGGGACATCAGGAGCCATAAATATGAATAAATATTTTAACCAGGTGAGTGAGATATTAAGCGGCAATTTTAACGACTGCGAACTGTTATTACTCAAAGTCCCCGCTAATGCAACAGGGCTAGAATTGGGTCAGATATTCAGGAATGAGATATTAATAAATAATGGTAAATCTGTCGCAAAACAAATTGTTTGACGATTGTAATTGAAGTGACACAAAATTATGCTTCTTTAGATGGGCATTAACACTATGAATTTCTTCTCTGGCAGTCATCACGACAGGATTGGCAATAAGGATATATAATTAGGCGCGGGGACTATTGAATAGATTTGAGAGCCTCTGATTGTTCGCAAGGCCCGGTTAATCAAACTTCATGTGGTTACTCAAGGAATGGAGTCCAGGTTAATCATCAAAAGCAGAATCTGTTGTTGATGCTAGCCCATAACTTCTGCCATTGAGTGCTTAACTGCCTATTGTTGTCTATATCCATTATGCTTTTTAAGGAGGTGCTTATCTTTTGTGATGTACATGGAATAAGAAAGGCAGGCTAGAAATAATTGAAACCGCTTGTAAGTATTCTTTTCCCCGCGTTTAATGCAGAGCGCTTTATTGAGCAAGCTCTCTGCAGCATTTTGAATCAGCGTTATCGAGACTTTGAGATCCTTCTTGTTGATGATGGTTCGATAGATAATACCTTTTCTGTAATAAGGAAGTATAGTTCTGACAAGCGGCTACGAATAATCT
>CAYSAH010000618.1:0-1380 GCA_964428945.1 uncultured Bacteroidaceae bacterium
ATGGTTGATAACTGGCTAAGCTGCATGACGATCTGAACCAGGGCGGTAGCCGAGAATCCGTGCCGGCAGAAGCAGAATGGCCTTGAGCATTGCAAAAACCGAATCAAATGCGATGCCAAGCAGGCGGAACGGTAACGAGATCAGCCATAGCAGCGGCCAGAGAACAAGTGCCAGCAGCGCCAGCGGCCAGCACAGGACAAACAGAATACACCAGAGTAGAAATGTAAAAAACTTGCTCATTTAAAGCCTCCGAACCCAAAACACTATGGGTTTGCTGCGACTGATTATATTGATAACCACGAAGATCCAGAGTGCACAGAAGGAAGTAAACGGCTCAACCGTTAAGATAATTACAAATTACCTATTAGGTCATTTGACCTGTACTCCTTAGCTAATTAATTTTAATGCTTTAAATAAGGAGCAGGTTAAATGAAACGTACCAGATCTCACGCAAGCCGAACGCTTGATAAGACTTTTGAAAGGTTACTTTCATTAAAGTTGTTAACCGATTATTCATTATCACCTGTTGAAGCCAGGACTCTTACTGATGATATAAAGACGCATATCGATAAGAGTCATAATATTCTGGTGAAAGAAGGTGAAATTCTTTTCACCGCTGTTATATCTGACGAACCGGCGGGTAAACCACTCAGACAATGTAAAACCAAACAGATTAAATTGAATGTATACCCGGCTGAACTTATTGAATATTTTTATAAGGATCATAAACAATATAATAAACTTATGGTTCAACGTTTGTGCTGGGAAGCCATAAGGCAAGATTGTGCCTTAACACAGGAGGATTTATCCCGCTTATTGCATTGCAGCGTTTCAACGATCCGGCGAATTATCGCAGAATACAGACTGGAGAATATCTTCATACCCACACGTGGTAATTATTGTGATATTGGACCCGGCATATCCCATAAAACAGAGGCGATAAAACGCTTTCTGAAAGGATATACTGTGACAGAGATAGCCAGAGCCATGTCCCATAGTACCGGTTCTGTTGAACGCTATATTGATGATTTCTCTTTAGTTTACAGTGCCTACATATGTGAATACTATTCCCCGTTACGGATCAGCCAGATGATGCGGATATCCGAAAAATTAGTGAATGAGTACGTTTCACTTTATCAGATATTTAAAGAAAATCCGGACTGTCATCATCGCTTAGAACAGATCAAAGTTCGCGCAGGTGAACTATTTAACCGTTCTAAAAAAAACGGGGAGAACTAAAAATGAATTCATCACCAACCAAACGTAGTTATACTAAAATGCTTTACGGCCCAAGTCAGGAGAAGACATTACACAACCTTATGAAAAGGGAATTGGTAATAAACTTTGGCTTTGAGAATAAACTTAAAATAGCCGAGGTTT
>CAYSAH010000618.1:1435-2254 GCA_964428945.1 uncultured Bacteroidaceae bacterium
ACTATGGTCGTGATGTGGAAAAAATGCAACCATACCAGATACTCTGGCCAGCAGTGGACAAGAATGATTTCCCCGGTTATGGTAAATCCATGGATAAGATAAAACATCACTCAGTTGTATTAACACTTTGGACAAAAGATGAACTCGAAGAATTAGCCAATGGTGCAAATACAGTAAAGTTAATGAAACAACGCATCGCCAGACTATGTAAAGAATCTTATTCCCAGGACACACTATTATCCATGACAGATATTGCCTTGATGTTAAGCATTTCTCCATCCCGTGCTGCACAACTAAGGGTTGAGTGGGAAAAGGAAAATAACGAAACACTGAAAACCAGAGGTAGTTATCACGACCTGGGAATGACTATGAGCCATAAAAAACAAATTGTCAAAGAACATTTAAAAGGATTACTTCCAAGCGAAATCGCAAGAAAGCATAAACACGAAATTTCATCCGTTGAAAGATATCTTAAAGACTTTGAACGGACATTGCCACTGTTCCAGGAAAATCAAAGTATTGCAAAAATCGCATTTTACACCAGAATGAGCGAAAAACTCGTCGCTGAATACTATGATATTTATCAAACTTATTTTGAAATAAATAAAAATTGACTGAAATTCAAAATAGTACAGGTCAATTGACCTTATTAGGAATTACTAATTACTTCATAAAAACGAACACATTGGTCATTGGGATTTGGGCATTTGGCATTCAAGAAAAACAATGTCCAATGTCCAAGCCCAAATGACAAATAAAGTTCCGGACTTTGGGAAGATCTCCCTTCTGCGGGCTAAAGCCCGTAGCAATCCTCCCACA
>CAYSAH010000619.1:0-2247 GCA_964428945.1 uncultured Bacteroidaceae bacterium
CGGAATCTCCAGTTCCCTGATCCTGAAAAGTGCATATTGCTGTATGGTCAGAAGCGGCAATTCGATCCTTTGTCTCATCTGTATCGACATCCTGTTTACGGGTTTCCTTATCATAAGAGCCTCATCGCCCGACAATTTAAGGAGGTAGTTTTTTGTCAGGTTGAACTCTTCATAGATGTTCTGCCATAGCGAGCCATAATCAGGATGTGATGAAAGATATTGGGTAAGCGGGAAAAAGCACTTTGTCATTGACATTTCACAATTTTCAAGTACTGTCCTGAAGAATGATGATTTCCCGAAGAGTTCTTCTATTTCTTTCCATTTTCCGGCTTCATCAGCGTGTTTTAACGCTGTACCAACTCCGTAAAAACCAGGCAGATTTTGCTTAAGCTGACTCCAGGCGCCCACGTAGGGAACTGCACGGAGATCGTCCAGGTTGAGTTTTCCCTGCTTTCTTTTTGATGGTCGGCTTCCAATATTTGCTTCGGAGTAATATCTAAGCGGGCTGGCAAAATTCAGATATTCAAGAAATTTAGGCCTGTTTTTCAATTCACTGTAGGAGACATAGCTATTCTTCGAAAGTTCATCAAGCAAGGTATCTTCTTCGTCAGTAAGGGTGGCTTTCCCATCAGAGAAAAGATCGCTCCGGATACCGGCATGCATCAACTGCTCGATATTATAACGGGCAGTTTCAATGGTCCCGAAATTGGCGCTGATGGTCTGCCCCTGTATGGTCAACTGTATCTCTTTATTGGATATGTTGGATCCCATGGAGGAATAGAACTGGTGTGTCCTTCCACCACCCCGCGCCGGAGGGCCGCCACGTCCGTCGAAGAACACAACCTGTATGTCATACTTTTTTGAGACCAGGCTGAGAGCCTCCTTTGCTTTGTATATGCTCCAGTTGGCCATCAGGAAACCCCCGTCCTTTGTTCCGTCGGAGAACCCAAGCATAATGGTTTGCCTGTTTCCCCTCCTGGCCAGGTGCTCCCTGTAGGGCTTCTGCTCGTAAAGCTTCTTCAAAACATTATGCGCATTCACCAGGTCATCGATTGACTCAAAAAGCGGGACGAAATCCACGGTGAGCTCTTCATCTTTCCATCCTGACAGTTTAAATAATCCGTATAAGGCGACAACATCGAGTGCGGAACGGGTATGACTGATAATATAGCGATGGCATCCTGCCTCTCCGTTTGATCCCTGGATTCTCCTGATGGCGGTTATTGTATCAATTACATCTTTCTGAACCTCATCTTCAAGTATCGATCTGTCGAGTACCTGGTCAATCTTAAACAGGGCCTCCATTTTTGCCTCCTCCGTTGATCCGTTGAAATCCCCGGGAAGGAAAGTGGTTTTTTCAATGACCTTTTTCAACAAGGCGCTGTGAATGCTGCTGTCCTGCCGAATATCTAGCGATGCAAAATGTAAACCAAACAACCTGACTTTTCGAATGAGGCTGTCAACAGGGCCCAGGAACAGGCTGTTGTGTTCTTCGATAAGAATATCCCTGATTTCTTTCAAAAATCCGAGGATATCCTGTTCATTCAGGTCAAACCTGCCAGCCGGCAGGAACATATTCCTGTAGAGTTTTTCCTCAAGTGCTGCAACAATATGTGACACACCTTTGAAAGTCAGTCTCCTCTTCAACTGCCTGACTTCCTCGTGGTAACACCTGACGATCGCGGTCCGCAATGCGCTGGCGACATTCAATGCAGTCTCCGGTTTCACAAAAGGATTGCCATCACGGTCGCCCCCTGGCCAGAAACCGAGTTTAATAAGGCGGTTTTCTTCAGGCATGCATTCCGGGAACCGGTCGGCCAGGTAAGTCAGAATATCCCCGGCTGCATGGTAAAATACATTTTCGAGGTACCAGATAAGATTTACTGCTTCCTCAAAAGGACTCGGCTTGCTGCTCTTAAAGAAAGGGGTTTTGCCCAGTTGCTGCAGGTAACTGTTAACCAGGGCAGTGTTGTCGCCAATTATTGCCTTTGCAAGGTCGTTTATGATCACGAGTACCTCGCTGGGATAAAACTGGGTAGGATGGGCCGTAAGCACGAGTCTGACCGAGAACTCCTCAAATTTGTCCCTGATCTGTTTCTGCATTTGCTTGTGCATCACTTCTGAATGAAGGTGATTCAGTGTACCTGAGCCTCCGAGGTCATTGATCTTTGGAAAGGCAGCATCTTCAAGAGCATCAAACAGCACTACCTGCCTTTCGGAATACTGGACAAAACGGAAGAGCAGGTC
>CAYSAH010000620.1:0-2242 GCA_964428945.1 uncultured Bacteroidaceae bacterium
CGATTACAACCTTTTTTGAGTTTTTGTGTCCTATTAGCTACATGACTAAAAAAGGTTTTTTGACCGACAAACCAAAACAACGCAGATGCTAGCTCGTATTATTTTCTATTTTTTAATGGTATTAGCTTTCTATTTTTACTGTAGAACGGATGATTCTCAACTCCAGAAAAAAAACACACGATATCTGGATAATTTACGGCAACTGGCGCCAAATGAAAATTTAATAAAGGGAAGTCCGTCCGCTCAGGACAGCAACCGTGTTATGATAGATTACACAAAAGTCAGTTACCAACCCTAAACCTCATCCAATTTTAAATTAATACACTTTTTTTCCTGACTTGTCCCATTTAGTGCGGTTGGAATAATTTAGAGACGATTTCTTGCATTTTTTTGGTAGGCTGGGCTCGAATTGTAACTGATTTTCCGGAGATATGGTTTCGGATTTGTCCATCGACTACTTTTTTGGCCTCGTCTAAGAACTTTCTTATTGAGACGCCTGCTTTGATTTCGATGTGCTTTGAGATAACCAATGCCATAAAGCATATCAATATGTGCAACTTGATGGGTTGTTCCTTGAAATGAAAAACGGGCCTGGTTTGCAAATCGCTCTTCGATACCCTGAAAGCCTGTTCTATTCTGTAAAGCTGGTGATAACGCTCCATAATTGTTTGGTTGCTTGCCGTCCGTTCTTGCAGGTTGGTGTAATAGCCTTTGATGCCGAGCAGCTTTTTGGTTTTCTCTATCAGTTCCTGGTTGAGGGCCAATTGCTGCTTGTCGGTCTTGGTGAACTTCAGTTTCTTGGTTTTGGAGGGAGTTTCAACTGCCTGCTTTGCTTTTTCGATCTGCTTGTTCATTTCGTACAGATCCTTGCGGTACCGCAAGGAAGAAAAACTGCAAATCAGATCCCCCAATTCCGTTTTTATCCGGATGCTGCTGTCGTCTTGCCGGGCGATCTGCTTGTCTACCGTTTCGAGCAGTTCTGCAGAGAGATTGCCCATTCGTGCCCCTACAACATAGTTGAGGCCGTGTTGGGTTAATTGTGCGATATTTTCCGAACTAATCATCGCCGCATCCGCAACGACCGTAAAAGTATTTACCTTGTTTCTGTCGATAAAGTTTTTGATGACAGGAATAAGGGTATGCCCTTCAAAAGTGTTGCCGCTAAATATTTCATAAGCAATGGGAAAGCCTTCTTTGGTTACCACCAGGGCTACCAATATTTGGGGCTGCTGCGACTTGTTGTCTTTGGAAAAGCCGTTCTTTCGCAGCTCGTCTTCTTCAAAGGTCTCAAAGTATAGCGTGGTGACATCATAGAATACGATGTCGAAATCGAATGAATAATGTTTCTTGGCAAAATCCACCACCTTTTGCTCCACGATCTGCTTCAACTCAATACACGAAGGAGCTATCCTGTAATAGGTCTTACGGCTGTGCCTGATGCCGAAAAACTGTTCCAACAGCTCCAATGAACGAAGTTTGGAGGCCGGCTCGAATATTCTTATGCCAACCAAATCGTTCAACAACGGGGGTAAACCGTCAAATCCGACTTTGTCCTGAACGGCACGTATCTGTTGATAGAAATAACGGTATTGGACTCCGATAAAAGTACAGTGATTAATGTGCAGCAGCTTATTCGGGTTTTCATCAGGGAAAATAGATAGCTGGTCGGAATAGTCTTTCATCCATTCTTGCCCTATTCTCATCAGTTCCTCAAGTTCAGTGTCAGTATGGGCCGATCCGATATGTCGCAAAATAATCCGCTTGTTATTTTGATACCTCACTACTTGGACCGCTCGGGCTTTTGAGGCGGTCTTTACTACCCTGATTTTCATGACATACTGCCCCTTAGTGCGGTAAAAATAACCGAAAAAAATATCAAATAAATGAAAATCAAATACTTATGACCGCACTAAATTTGAATGGAACAAGTCAGGAATTATTTACTTGACGCGAGAAATCTGGATGATTCTACCAACCGTATAAATTCACTGCGATAGCCTTCTTCATCTTGTCCCTTAGCATTTCGCGCAAGATCCAGAACCAAAGGCAGATCGGCATCCTGGGCAAATTCCGATTCCCGAAGCAACATTCCAAAAGCTGCAACCGACGCTGACCACCTGAAGTTTTCTGATGCATCTTCCCATTTACCTCCCTTGTCCGATACGGTGTTGGTAATGAGATTGCTCTTTTCACCGTCTGGTTTTTTATACCGAAGCTTCAAGGTCAGGAGATCGCTGCTGTT
>CAYSAH010000621.1:0-2239 GCA_964428945.1 uncultured Bacteroidaceae bacterium
CCTTTGCAGCAGTATAGAAATCAGTCATCCATTTTCTGATGGCAGCAAATTTTACTGTTTTAAGGTCCGTAGTTTTCTGGGATTCTCCCTTCAGGTTTACATACGCAGTAAATGCTGCTTCCACTTCCTCAATTTTCTTCAGGCAATTCTGTATTTCCTCTTCACCGATATCAATTGAAGAGACCTTCTCCTTCAGGTCGGGATTGGATGCCAGTGCATTGTAAAATACAATGGCACTGTCGATCCACTTGTTATAGCCTTTCGAATGCACCCCCTTTAGACCAAGTTTCATAAAGCTCAGCTTATCTGTCGCTAAGAGGAGCTTTGCCTTACTGCGATGCGTGTAATAAATACTATCCAGGGCTTCCCTTTTTCCGGCCCAGTTGTGCAAGCCGGCTGCCAGCTTTTCTTTTTCAAGCCTGCTGGAGTTAAACAAAGTTTCAGCTTCATTCCGTAATTCCTTACCGAATGCCAGCCCCTCGCTATTGTAGCCCATACTGGCCATTATGTCAGTAATAGCAGGGTTGGTTTCAACATTTGCCAAAGCAACCCTGCACTGTCTCAGGATCTCCGCTTCGGCGGTTTTTTTCTTACTTGTCATGATAATAAATATTTAGGTTAATAAATGAATACATAATCCATACGGACATTTATCGATAATTCAGGATAATTGATAGTTGTCTTAATGTTCCCGGGTCCCTGTGCACGGTATTTGAATGAAACTGCACAGTTTCCGGCTGAAATACCGCGCCTTCCAATTTAAATTGTACTCCTTCCGGATTGAAGAGTAAAGCTTCAGGAATGAGAGGAAAAGCAAGCTGCTTTTCCAACACAGAAATAGAAAAATGAGAAAATCAGGGATGAAATATTTGGAGAAGGGGTTTCCGGATCAGCATGAATGTATGCTTACAGGAATATGAATCAAATCCTTCTTCGTGCGGGGAATCAGCTCCAAGTGCAGCTATCTTTAAAATTTATACCTTTACCTGTCACCCGATCTTATTAATTCAATAAAGGCTTATGAAAATTAAGGTACTGACCCTAAGTTTCGTCTTACTGTGCCTGTGCTACGCCTGCAAAAAGAAAGAAGCATGCGGCGAGAGACCAAACTTTCTGTTTCTCCTCGTTGACGACCTGGGATACAGGGACCTGGGCTGTATGGGAAGCGAATACTATGAGACCCCGAACATTGACCGGATCGCAGACCATGGCATTGTATTTACAAATGGCTATGCAAACTGTTGTGTATGCAGTCCATCGCGTGCCAGCCTGATGACCGGCAGGTATACGACCATTCACGGCATTACTGATTATATTGGCGCCCCGACAGGGAAAAACTGGAGAAAGACGGGGCGGAACACAGTGCTGCTGCCGCCGGCTTACAACAACCATTTACCCTTCGAATTTAAAACCTTGCCCGAAGTAATGAAAGAGAATGGGTACAAGACATTTTTTGCCGGAAAATGGCACCTTGGTTCGGAGGCCGAAAGCTCACTTCCGACAGATCATGGTTTTGACATTAACAAGGGAGGTTACCATGCAGGCGGGCCTTACAGCGGGGGCTATTTTTCACCCTTCAATAATCCCTTTCTTGAGGACCATGAAGATGAAAAAGGCATGAGTCTGTCCATGAAGCTGGCAAAGGAAACTGCGGAATTTATGAAGCAAAACAAGGATTCCTCGTTCTTTGCCTGCCTCTCTTTCTATGCAGTTCATGCCCCTGTCCAAACAACCATGGATAAATGGCAAAAATACAGGGACAAAGCAGATTCCATGGGGATCCGGCCTAATGGATTTGAAATGGAAAGGGTACTGCCAAAACGTATGTTCCAGGACAACCCTGTTTACGCCGGATTGGTGGAACAGGTTGACGATGCGGTTGGCTTTGTCGTGCAAACACTTGAAGAACTTGAATTGTCGGAAAATACAATAATTATTTTCACCTCGGATAACGGCGGAGTTGTTTCCGGCGACAATTTTGCCACATCGCTAAGTCCCTTAAGAGGAGGTAAAGGCTACCAGTGGGAAGGCGGAATAAAAGTTCCATATTTCATTTACATCCCTGGCAAAAGTTCGATACATAGAACCATCAGCACCCCGGTAATGGGGATGGACCTCTATCCAACCATACTTGACCTTGCAGGTATAGATCCGGATCCTGGCACCAAAACAGATGGCCTTAGCCTAGCCGGATTGATCATGGGAAAAGATCTTCCGGAAAGAGACCTGTTCTGGCATT
>CAYSAH010000622.1:0-2238 GCA_964428945.1 uncultured Bacteroidaceae bacterium
GATTGGCTATAATCTGATTTTCATTATAATGATGGATTATTTTAGGTTCTTCCATTTTACATGAAAGCACTGTACCTAGAATAATAAGGAAACCTATTAACGAGAGTTTAATGACGTATTTCATACGAAGTTATTTTAGTTCAGTCGACTTGGAAACATATAAAGTTAATAATGATTTCAATATGATGTAAATAATGAAGTAGATTTAACTGCTGCTAATTAAGGGAAGCTTTCACCATAGCTGCCAGTAAGGTGTTGATCTCATCTCCTGTGCTGCCACTGAAATAATTCCTAAGCATCCGGTGATCATACTTCAGACGTGATATCAGGTCCTCTATGCCGGCCCTTGACCGGCAGTGTTTCTCTCTCTTCCTCTTCAGTTAGTAACTCTCACGGTTGGGGTTTTCCGGTATTACTATGTCCACTCCCCGTTTCCTTTTTCCTAATAACCCTTATCAACGATCGCTTTTTTGATTCTACCGCCCGTAAGCTCCTTGATCTGTTTCGCTTATAGTTTTAACGTGTTCCTATCGTACGCATTCCATTGTATTGCCATTGCTTATACTATTATCCCTGAGCCCCTGGTATACGCAAACGAGCTCTTGTTCCCAGATTAATTGCAGTTCATTTTGCCAAAATCACTATATTTCTTTATCCTGTTCACAACCAACATTTTGTGATTTAGGCCTTCGTGCTAATAAATGATTTTTGGTAAGTAAGAGAGTCCACATAAAAGAATTAAAAACACGACCAACACAAATTGCTAATCCTCCAGCTTCCCTATTTGTTCCGTCCGAGCAAAGGAAATTGACACGTTCTTACTTGTTGAGGCATCTATAGCTAATGCCTTGAATGTATGCCATCCTGCTTCCGATTGATAAATCCATTCGAACGGGCTATCTACATCTTGTCCTACAAGATGATTATCACAATATAATCTCACAGACTGAACGCCAGAACGGTCGTCAGCAGAGACTCTGATCTTTACTTTGCCATCGCCTTGAGTCTCTATTTTGTCAATTTCCACAGCGGGACCAATGTGATCTTCAATCTCTTTACCGTGAAGCTGCAAAATCAGACTTTCGCTTAACTGCCACTCGAGGAAATCCGGATAAATGGCATTGGAGCATGGCACTTCTTTTAGTACAAATCCCTCCATGTTCTTAAACAGAATATGCAAACCATCCTTCCCAGCATACCTAATGCGAATATTACACCCCTGACTGCCCATTGGTACTAATTCAACCTTATCAAATGCTATCTTTCGAGCCCGAAGTCCCTCTCCATTTATTATTTCAATATACCAATCGAGCGTTTCACCTAATGACTCCCGGGATGAAAGCTTAATTCTTGATATTGCTTTGTTCATGAAGATCTCCGTATTTTCCTCCAGAATTGGTGCACCTTCCGGGAAGCTCAGACGCAGTTCAGTCACTGATGAATTACCATAGAGATTGGATATAGCTAGGATCCTTCCTCTCCCATTTCCCGAAATTGGAGCAGCCAACCCCTTCCATCCTTGGGGTAGCTGTCCTGAGAGATCCATTATAGCTCTGGAATAATTCCTAACTTCGTCATGTGAGTGATTCAGATAGATAATAGCCCCGATCTCAAATATCTCCCCCATTTGCATTTTAGTATCATCCATTGCCGAAATTGCTACAAAATCACACTTGTCTTTGTAACTATCCGTACGGGCCCAATTATACCCGGTGACTCTACCTCCACGAATCCTGCCAAATCCTCCAATAGTGGCTATTCCTAATTTATCGTTCACACACCACCATGAGGATTCTGTATTTCCGATCTCTTTTACTGGAGCGAAGCCATTTTCGTAGTTGCACATCTGCTCATCGGCAATACCCGGGCGAACATAAAAATAAATCGGCAAACCCGACCAATTGACAGTAGCATTCCTGAAGGCCTCCAGAACAGTAAATGAAACGCAAGGTCCATCATCAAAAGATAAGAATGCCTGGTGGCGCTTAACGTCTCTCTGGCAGATAACCCCGGTAGTACTAAAGCTCATATCCGATCTTTTTGTATTATATACAACATCCAATATTTCTTGAGTGGTAGTTTCAAGTTTAATTATTAGGATACTTATTGTAAAACAAAAGGATATAACTAAAATAAGGAAAAAGTATATAATTAACTTCTTATGGTTTAGGTTTCTTAAACCCCTAAGTGAGTTTTTGTAAAATAGTACACTTCCTAAAACACCTAAGACTATTATTA
>CAYSAH010000623.1:0-2218 GCA_964428945.1 uncultured Bacteroidaceae bacterium
AAGCCATTTCCAATAGTTGTAACCCCGGTCCCGTCACTTTTCCTGACCTGCTGAACAGCCGTTGCATTGATATTATGGTCACCAAACTTCTTATTGAATGACAATTGATTCTCTACCTGTATACCAACGCTTTCACTATAACTCTGGCTCAAAGTTGCCTGTCCGACAGATCGAACCCCTTCATCATAGGATGGTGTCCACTGCCTGCTTCTGCTGTTGCCCATAGTAATAGAAACAGATGAGCGGTATTTCAGCCAGTCAAAAATTGTAAGCTCAGCGTAGAGGTTTCCCAGCACTGAATTACCGTATGAGAAATTGTCGGTAACACTTCCACTTGCTACAGGATTGAATTTATCATTTCCTCCGGTATTATTAACCCTGTTTATTATCGTATCTGAAGGATCAATATCATAATCAAACGCAATCTGTGGTCCTTCAAATCCTTCTTTGTTATCCGGGTTGTAGATCCTCATGAGGGGAGATGCTATATTTGCATCGTTGAACACTCCCCCACCGTTCTGGGTTATTGATCGGCTGATATTAAAGGTTTCCCCGATCTTCAGACGATCTGAAACTTTAAAATCGGAATTAGCTCTGAAATTATAGCGTTTTGCCCCGGTATTTATCACGATACCGCGTTCGTCAAAAAAGTTACCAGAAACAGAGAAGTTATTGTTTGAGCCTCCTCCGGAGATTCTGACATACTGGTTATGCCTGTAACCTGTTTGGGTTATTGCATCCTGCCAGTCGGTACCTTCCTCCCATCCCTCGCCGTAGTAGAATTCCCTGAATCCATCTGAATAAGCTGGCTCCAGAGTAATTCCCTTGTCGGCATAAATATCATTATAGAAAGCAGCATATTCATCTGCATTCATAAGGTTAAGTTTCTTTGGGATCCTGTTTATACTGTAATAGGCACCATAGGATACCTTAGTCTCCCCGGACTGTCCCCTCTTCGTGGTTATAATAATTACACCATTTGCTCCGTCGGCACCATAAATTGCTGCTGCGGAGGCATCTTTCAATACCTGCATGGTCTCGATATCCGCAGGGTTTATGGAATTAAGGCTCCCGGTTATTATTCCATCGATAACATAAATGGGATTACCTTCCCTGTTGATAGAACCTATACCCCGGATCTTTATGGATGCACCTGAACCGGGTGCTCCTGAGCCTGATGTTACAAGTACCCCGGCAGCCTTGCCCTGAAGTGCCTTCTGGAAGTTTGATACCGGGGTGCGGTTCAGCTCCTCTGAGGTCACAACGGCCACAGAACCCGAAAGGTCGTCCTTTCTTACAGTACCATACCCGATCACAACAACATCCTGAAGGGCTGTAGCTGATTCTTTTAGGGCCACATTGATGATGGTTTGGTTGCCAACCATGACCTCCTGTGTCTCGTAACTGACATAGGAGAATTGAAGAAGCGATGAAGATCCTTCAACCGTGATCTGGTAATTACCGTCTAAATCTGTAACTGTACCTGATGAAGAGCCTTCAAGAACAATTGTAGCTCCTATCAGTGGTTCTCCGCTACCAGCGTCTGTAACGGTTCCCCTCACCTGTATCTGTGCGTTCAGTTGAATTGTAGTGAAAATCAACAATAGAACAACAAACAGATAATTAAATCTGAAGAAAATTTTTCTCATGTTGGTTAGTTTAAAGTTAAAATTAGTTACACAATTTTAGTAAAAAAAACAATAGAACCAAAGCAAGGAGCAACAATTAGCAGCTGATTAGACCTGTTACAAATACTATTTAGAAAGGGTAAACAGGATTACTCCTCCCTATAAGGAACACAAATGATTTTAGACTGATTATTATTGGTAAATCGCCCGGAAAGAGAAGGCTTCGTTTTACATTGGTCATTTGGAACTGTATGAAGTTCCTTCATGTGATTATGTGTCAGGCCACCAGCGGTCTTACAAATTTCTGTGCTTACCATGGATTCCCGAGATCATCAATTGAATATTGATGCCCGCGCTTTTTATAATAGGTATCCCTGCCTCCTTTCATGAACATGAGGTCCTTTCTGAAAAGCCTTGCAAACGATCCGAAGGGGATCAGGAAAAAGATAAATACAATACTGAGCAGGATCCTGGACATTACATAGCCCAACTTGTCTGCCAGCCAGAACCAGAAAATGTGTATCTGTATGCGTAACCATTTCCACAAAAGCCCAGTGGCTCCTACCCCGAATGCTAAATAAAGCATCCAG
>CAYSAH010000624.1:0-2212 GCA_964428945.1 uncultured Bacteroidaceae bacterium
AATGTGCCAATCTATATTTTCACCGGCATTATTTGCCCAGACACCCGGATTTTTCCTCGATGACTGGAAGGAAAAGACTGCAGTGCTGCCTGCATACGATTTGCAGGAAAAACCTTCGGCAACGGCAACGGTAAATATAACTGTGGATATGGAACAGGTATTGACCAAAGTCCCGCAATACATTTATGGGAACAACGCTGTTTCATGGGACGATGGATTGAGATTCAACACCACAGCGATGAAAGATCTGAAAAACCTGGATCCCCATGTTCTCAGGTTTCCCGGGGGAAGTCTATCGAACAGTTATTTCTGGAATGTTCAAAATGGGGTAAGGCCGGCAGATATACCTCCTGATGTGGATCCCAGGTATGGAAGTAATCCACCCAGCTGGCAGATGAGCGTGGATGAATATTATGACCTCCTGGAGCGGACAAACTGTACAGGCAGCATATGCGTTAATTACAGCTATGCAAGGTATGGGACAAGTGAAAATCCTGTTAACCAGGCAGCAAAAATGGCTGCAGACTGGGTTCGTTATGACAATGGCCGGTCAAAATACTGGGAAATCGGAAATGAGAATTTTGGAAACTGGGAAGAAGGCAACCAGATCGACATGACACTCAACAAGGATGGACAGCCACAGTACATCTCCGGTCAGCTTTATGGAGAGCATTGCAGGGTTTTCATCGATTCAATGCGAGCAGCTGCTGCAGAGACAGGGGCCGACATAAAGATCGGGGTGGTAGCCTACGATGCAGAGAATTCGTGGGACCCCATATCCCAGGTTTGGAACGAGGGGATGATGCCCGTGGTGGGCGATTATGCGGACTTCCTGATCGTGCATTCATATTTTACTCCCTATGACCAGAACTCGGGTGTAAGCACGATACTTAATTCTCACAACGTGCCCGGGCAGATCATGACAGTCATTGAAAACGACATGGCAGAAGCAGGTAAACCTATGATCCCGGTGGTAATGAACGAATGGAACATCTTTGCCGTGGGTTCCATGCAGCAGGTTTCATATATCAATGGGATGCATGCATCTCTTGTGCTGGGTGAACTTATAAAAAACAATTATGGACTTGGAGCCCGTTGGGACCTGGTCAATGGATGGAACAACGGGGACGATCACGCCATTTTTTCAGTCGGTGGCGAACCAGGAGTTGATGCCTACAATCCCCGGCCTGCTTTTTTCTACATGTATTATTTCCAGCAGTATTTTGGCGACAGGATGGTACAAAGTAATGTAAGTGGTAACAGTAATGTTATAGCTCACGCTTCTTCATTCAGTTCAGGGGAAGCAGGAATAATTCTAATAAACAAAGGAACTTCAGCTCAAACAGCAGCAATTCAGATTGACAATTTCAAACCTGGCCAGAACTACTATTATAATGTTTTGACAGGCGGAACGGATAACAGCCCTTTTTCAAGAAAAGTCCTTATAAACGGTATTGAAACCGACGAACAGGGTGGCGGCCCGGATGAATATGAAACCATCAAAGCCTATGCGTCTGTGGTTGAAGGAGGAATAAAGGTGAGTCTTCCTCCCCTTTCAGTCGTGAACCTGGTGGTTGAGAAGAAAGCTGCTTTTGATTGTCTTTCAGCAGTAATTGATACCAACACAAGGGTAATCAATATGACTTTTACTGAGGATATAAAATTAGCCGCTTACCCTTCAGGAATAGAGGTGATGTCCAACGGAACAGGTTCACTGGCAATCACTGAAATAGCTATCAATCCTTCGGATGCCAGTATCCTTCAGATTTTCCTGGAACAGGAGGTGGATGATAAAGATGCATTGACCCTCTCCTACGCAGGAACTGATATTTTATCCCTTGATGATATACAGCTTGGTACATTAACAAATTTTGAGGTGACAAATCTTCTTCCGGGAGACCCTGTAAATATTACTTTTATAGTTAAGAATTCGGTTTCAGAAGAATTAATTGAAGGGTGCAATGTCACCTTCAATGATTTCAACTCCTTGACAGATGCTGCGGGGCAGGCAATATTTTCAGCACCTCCCGGACCATACCTCTTCAGTGCTGAAAAGAAATATTTTAATCCTCTAATTGCACAGGAGCTTGAAATCCTAAAAGACACTGTCATTATTCTGCTCCTTGATTCAGCTATATATTCTGTCTCTTTCGAACTCAGGGATATTGAAAGGGGAAGCAGCCTATCGTCGGTTCAGATAAGCTTTCATTCC
>CAYSAH010000625.1:0-2211 GCA_964428945.1 uncultured Bacteroidaceae bacterium
TAGGTGCTACGCCATCCCCGGGATAAACCCGGTCTGAATCATCTTGTTCAATCCTTGGGATCGTGCCCGGATAATCATTTAAATGGATAAGGTCGATCATATTCCCACTGAGCATCTTAAAACAATCAAAGCCAGATCCTCCTCTGAAAAGGTGGTAAATATCCGGAAGTATTTTAACATCAGGATCATTTGCAACGGCGGCTATCATCAACACCTGTCCTAAATGCCATAACACTGGTGATGCTCCCCAGAATTCCAGCAGTGGCATCACACCTTTTTTACGACCAAGATCAATTAATTCAGAAAATTTCCAGCCCACCTCGAAAAAATCAAGAGCTGATGATGGATCAACTCCTGCAGGTGGCGCTGCGATACGGGGGCATCCGATCTCTGACAGCATTTCCATTTCCCTTTCCATCTGGCTAAATCCGTCCTTACCACCGGTCATCCATGGAGCAAAGCCAATGGCATTTGAAATTGAGATTCCATGATCTTCAATATATGATTTGAGGGAGGATGAGGAATTACCTTCTGCCAGATATTTCTGTACATCGCTGACCCAAACTTCAATATAATCATACCCGGCTTCTGATACGATTTGTATATCCCTCTGAATCCCGGAAGATTTTCCCCTGATCGTACTGGTATTCAGGGAATATTTAAATCTGGACTTTGATCTTCCGTCTTCCTTTGAACTGCACGCCATGGGGATTACAGCTGCACCAGTTGCAAGCGCTATTGAAGAGATAGCCTGTCTTCTTGAAATCATATCTTGCCTAAATTTGTGGAATTATCAATTTATATATTCTCCTACCCTATTTTGGGAAGTTTCCAAGGGGACCTGTAATTAGGTGATATATAACTGTTTGCCCTTTCTGAATTGGCAAATTTGTTGTTTTTATCATCCCAAACCAAGTACGGTTCGCCAATCCTTGCAGAGATATTTGCCACATGAACATGAAGCGCTGCAACTCTGCCAACCTCAGGCGGACATGAAGGAGTCTTGCGGGATTTAACACAATTCAGGAAGTCCCTTACATGGGCACTGTGTGCTTCATGACCAATATCTGAGACTTTCGCTTCTATCATAAATTCTTTTTTATCTCCGTCCCATTCAGGAATGATCTTATACCCACTCCTGTCTACCTTAATGGTTCCTTTGTCACCGATCAGTGCAACTCCGTACATGTTGTCATATGGACCACTCTGCACGCCTGCCGTCATATCATAATTGATCACATAATCTTTTGTTGGAAAAATAACTGACATAGTATCGAAAGTATCCCGTTGCAATTCAGATCCACTATTGTTTGCAGCGAAGGTCATTACTTGTGTTGGTGCTTTTACCTGGTCCTTCACCCATAGCCCCATATCAATTAAATGTACTCCCCAATCAGAGAACATACCTCCACCATAATTCCAGAAATGGCGCCACGAACCATGAAAGTGATTTCGGTTGAAGGGGCGACTTGGAGCGGGTCCGAGCCACATATCATAGTCAACGCCATCAGGTACAGGTTCATCCATTGCAGGTATTGCACCAAGACCATAATTAAAATTAGCCCATAAATTAACTTTTCTGAGTGAACCTATAAGCCCAGATTTGACCAGTGTCATAGATTCGATAAACGATGGATTACTTCTTTGCTGCTGACCAACCTGCACCACCCTGTCATAATAACTTGTTGCCTGAACCATTATGTTACATTCTTCAATTGTATTTGCCATAGGTTTTTCTACATACACATCTTTTCCTGCAGCAACTGATTCAACAAGGTTCAGACAGTGCCAATGGTCCGGAGTACCGATTATCACCACATCAATATCCTTTTGCTCGAGCATTTTTCGGTAATCAGCATACAACTTCGGGGTTTGACCGAAAGTTTTTTGTATTTCTGCTGCCCTTTCATTTAGAATTCCTGCATCCACATCACACATTGCAACGCAATTTGTATCATCGAAACCGAGGTGGTCTTTAAGGCTCCCAAATCCCCTGCTCCTGCATCCGATAAGGGCTACATTTATTTTATCGCTTGGAGCAGGTCTTCCAAAGATAACTGAAGAGGGAAGAACAGTTAAGGCACCCAGTCCGGCAGTAGCAACCGAAGCATTTTTTATAAATTCTCTTCTTGAAGGTTTATTGGTTTTCATGTTAGTTGGATTAGTTGAAAATTTGTCCTTGAAAATAGGCTATTTTCAAGAGTTAGACAA
>CAYSAH010000626.1:0-2197 GCA_964428945.1 uncultured Bacteroidaceae bacterium
CATACCGTTTATTCGCTTCTGTTCTTCTCTTTTTGCTATTTTCAAATATTTACACCCAGGACCTCAGACAGATTGATAAGTTGAATGGACTAATCAATTTTGACGGAGTGCCTGATGAAGAAGAGTGGAGTCAAATTCCTGAATTTAAAATGATCATGAATATGCCAGTTTATGGCAATGAACCATCAGAAGCATCATCAATAAAGATTGCTTATGATGATGAGTATCTTTATGTTTCAGGCATCCTTTATCAAAAAGATCCTTCTACCATAAAGGCAGTGAGTAAAAAGAGGGATTATGCATCTACTGCTACCGACTGGTTTGGAATTATTCTTGATACTTACAACGATAGGGAGAATGCCGTAGGGTTTTTTACCAATCCAAATGGAATCAGGACAGATGGTACCTCAAGAAATGATGTCTCAGAGTCAACAGATGTGAGTTTCACATGGAATACCTTTTGGGATGTTATAACAGTAATCAATGACGTTGGGTGGACCGCTGAGATGCGAATTCCCTTTTCAAGTCTCAGGTTCCATGTAGACGATGGAAAAACATACATGGGAATCATTATTATGAGGTTCATAGCTTCAAAAAGTGAAATGGTGACATTTCCTGATATTTCTCCTGATTATTTAATGGGATTTTGGAAATCTTCACTCTCTTCACCAATAAGCTTTGAAGGATTAAAACCCGAAATTCCTTTATATATAACTCCATACATTACTTCCGGATTCAGCCAGGTAAATGAGCTGAATGAATCGAGTACTGCATATGAAATGAATTCAAAACCTAAATTTGATGCTGGTCTTGATGCCAAGTACAGTCTAAGTAATAATCTGACAATGGATCTTACTTTTAATACGGACTTTGCTCAGGTGGAGGCTGATGATCAAAAAATTAATCTCACCCGCTACTCCCTGTTTTTTCCCGAGAAAAGGGTCTTTTTTCAGGAGAAAGCAGATGTTTTTGATTTTTCGTTCCTGAGTGGGAATTCTCTTTTCTATAGCAGGAGGATTGGAATATATGACGGAAATCCTGTCAGACTATACGGTGGACTAAGGGTAACAGGGAAAATTAAAGAGTGGGATGTTGGCTTTCTCGATATGCAAAGCGCTGCTTATGAAGAAAATCCTGGAGAGAACTTTGGTGTTTTAAGGGTGAAGCGTGCCTTGATAAATCAAAACTCCTACCTTGGCGGGATGCTCACCAGCAGACTGGGAATGAATGGTGCTTATAACCTGGCCTATGGAGTTGATGGTCAATTCAGAGTGATGGGAGATGAGTACATTACAGTAAAGTTAGCCCAGACATTTGAAACTGATGCAACAAACATGGCATTTAATCTTTCGCCATCCAGGATATTTCTTCGCTGGGATCGACGCAAGCAAACTGGATTTGGATATGATTTTTTCTACACTTATTCCGGAGACAGTTTTAATCCCGGGATCGGATTTGAAATGAAAGATAATTACCAGGGCTTTCGTGCAATTTTAAACTATGGCTGGTTAGCAGACGAACATTCAGCCATCAGGTATCAAAAAATAGCAACAACTGGTGTGAATCTCTGGAATACGGCTACTGGACTGCAGGAAACTACTATGGGTATTCTCACCTGGGAGTTTGAAGCTAAAAAGGGATATAATGGAAGTGCTAATGCATCATGGTTCCTGGAAGACCTGGCTGATACATTATCTCTTGGAAATGACCAGGCTTTTGTACCTGGCGGGAGATATTCATTTTCTAACATCACTGCAGCGTATAGCACTTCAGGTAGTAAAGACTTAAGCTTCATATTTCTGGCTGAGGCTGGCAGCTTTTATGATGGATGGAAGTTATCTTTTTCTTCCTCTCCAATGTTAAACATTGGTACTGGACTCTATCTTGGCGTGACATACAGCCTTGATTATGTGTCATTTCCAACAAGGTCAAATGAATTCACGAATCATATTGTCGGACTGAAAGGCTTGCTAACTGTAACTACAAAGACCTCCTTGTCAGCTTTTGTACAGTACAATACTGCTGTCGACAAGTATATGGCAAATATTCGTTTCAGGTTTAATCCACGTGAAGGAAATGATTTCTATATTGTTTATAATGAAGGTCTGAACACAAACCTCTTGAGAGAAGTTCCCTCACTTCCCCGCTCAGCTGATAGGGCTATATTGTTGAAATACACATACACATTCAGGTTGTA
>CAYSAH010000627.1:0-2195 GCA_964428945.1 uncultured Bacteroidaceae bacterium
GCCTCCGAACTGTTTCCAGGTTATGGGATATTACGTCCGGCCCGGCATCAATAATCATCTGAACAAGTTCAGGTTTACCATCCATATCAGGGATCAGTGTTTCCATTGTAAGCTGCGGAAGCTCTTTTTTCAGGGTTTCTATGGTCTCTGCCCAGAAACTTGCTCCCTTATCTTCCAGGTCATCACGGTCAACCGATGTGATAACCGCATGCCTGATTTTCATTTTTCTGATTGATTCAGCCAGCCTTGATGGTTCGCCATAATCAGGTGGCAGCGGCCGGCCTGTTTTTACTGCACAGAATTTACAGGCCCTGGTACAAATTTCCCCGAGAATCATAAAGGTCGCTGTTCCTTCAGCCCAGCATTCGCCAATATTAGGACAATTCCCGCTGGTACATATGGTATGGAGCTTGTTCCTGTTTACAACATCCTTCACATCCATGTAAAGTTTACCTCCAGGCATCTGCATCTTCATCCACTGAGGCAAGCGTTTTCTATCCTTCAATCCTTCGGTCATCCTGGTCTAAAAATTAAAAAACAAAGCTACACAACAGGAAGGAAAAATTGCAGGTTCAAGAACATAAAAGTCCTTGTTTTTATCCCTTCGACCTTACCATCTTTACCTCTTCAGGACTTATTTCGGAGGGATCAGAACCAAATTTCTTTCTTACATAGTTAAGAACATCTGCAACTTCCTGGTCTTTGAGATAGGGAAGCGGAGCCATGGATGTGTTAAAAATCTCACCGTTTACCTCGATCTCCTCATCCATTCCGTTAAGAACGATGCTGATCAGGGTGTTTTTATCCCCATTCACCCATTTTGTATTTACGAGAGGGGGGAACATACCGGGAACCCCGTTGCCATCCTCCTGGTGACAGGGAAGACAATGCTGGTCATACACTTTGAACCCAGGGTGGTTCGATAGATCTGCCACTTCAGGCGCTACAGTTGGTACTTTTATTTCAGGAACTGTATTTTCCCTGGCCTTTTTTTCATTGCCACCAGAACAGGAGCTTAATAATACAATTGTTGAAAATAGAAGGATCAGTGATTTCATGTGCGTTTAATTCTTTGATTGCTTAATTATTGTTATTGTAAATATGAACGTTCCGAATCAATTCGCTGTACCTGTATTCCGATCAGTGCTTAAAAGTTTAAACGAAATTTTTGGTATTGAAGATCATCAGGATAAGGTTTTACCGGTATAAAAGATTCTCCATACCCTGCCCTGTCTTGAATCAACCACATACATGGAGCCATCCGGACCCAGTGAAAGTCCGCAGGGCCTGTAAACTGCATCACCCGGATTTTTCACCGTTTCAAGTTTCGAGAAGCCGTCTGCAAATACTTCCCAGTCGCCTGACGGCAGTTTTCCTTCAAAAGGAACAAAAACCACGAAATATCCTTTTTGAGGTTCAGGAGCCCTGTTCCAGGACCCATGGAAGGCGATAAATGCCCCGCTTCTATATTTTTCAGGAAAAGCTTCTCCATTGTAAAAGAGAAGATCATTCGGGGCCATGTGCCCCGGAAATCCAAGTATCGGATCAGTTTTTGTCTCACACCTTCCGGTAATGTCCCCATCTCCTCCATATTCAGGACCAAGGACCTTCTTTCCCTGCAATTGGTCATAATAACAATAAGGCCATCCAAAATCAGCTCCATCTTCAAGTAAAAGGAACTCCTCAGCAGGTAACTCTGCACTTTGCTCATCAGTATACAGGTCGGGGAAGAACTGGTGCAACTGGTCCCTTCCATGCTGAACGGCGTATAAGCGATTAACTTCAGAATTCCATTTTAAAGCAACAGCATGCCTGATGCCTGTTGAATACCTGTATCCATCTTCTAATTGGTCCTGACCCGGAATATCATCTTTAAACCTCCAGATTCCGCCTGCATATTCCAGTATGGGACAAGGATCCATCCCCGGTGATCCCTTGGTCCTCATCTGTTCCATACAGGCATTTGCCGGCGCCCCGATGGTTACATACATGTTGCCTTCGCCATCAAACTCAAAGGGTTTGGCTTCGTGCTGCCTCTGGTTTGTTAAACCGTCTGCAATAATTTCATAATCCTCCCGTGGCAACAGATCGCTGTATTGGTTAAATGGGAACCTGACCACCATTGAATCCACCCCATAGTAAAGGAATTCCTTATGCAATTCTATTCCCGTCCCGGAGAAGGGTCCAAAATATTT
>CAYSAH010000628.1:0-2183 GCA_964428945.1 uncultured Bacteroidaceae bacterium
GAGGTGCTGGTTCTGCCTGATAATATCAACCTCAATATCTTCATTGTAATAGCTATACAAACCATTTATACCAATGCTAATTCCGGGAAATGAAAGCATGAGTCCCTGGGAAAGTGCAAGATTCAAAACCTTGTTTTTCGGCCTTGGATCCCGGTCCTGCGATGCCAGTCCCACATTCAGATCTGCTGAAAATCCCCAGAGCAGGTGTTTGATGATGGGTGTTGAAATATCTCCTCTCAGTTTGAAGAATTCCCTGTCGATGATGTCATTCCCAATTGTATCTATGAGCAGGTATGGGGTACCCCGGTAAGGATCGTTGATATCTGTGTAAAAAGTTCCCTCTTCGAAACCTTTGTCATAAAAAAAGTCTCCGTAGAAATAAGTCTTGTTGATCCGCTTATAACGCTTCGTCTGTAAGCTGTACTGTTCAATCCGATCACCCTGTTGTACCTGTTTATATTCTCCTTCTTCTTTGTAATAATTCAGGTAGAGGAGTCCGGGATATATGTCCGGGTTATGACCATGACCCGCAGGATTTGAGCTTACAAGCCATGGATTGAATGCTTTCATCAGATCGAAGGACGACAGGGAAACTGCATGCATGCTGTCGGTCACAGCAAGGCCGGGAGTTATTGTGGCAGTGTTCAGACTGTCAGGAACTCCTGCTTCGGCAAGCAGTCCCCGGAGAATAAATATAAAAAACAATATTGCTCTATTCTTCATTTATCCATGGCTTAGGAACAACATCTTTCAGGAAGTCTTCGCTTGAATTATTTGTATCCTGGTATACGTATCTTCCGTCGATGATTTCCTTCACTTTCCTCCTTACACATAAACCAGACTTCGATCCTGAGGCAACGTAGGTATAACCTGCATCCAGTTCGAGGGGAAAGCGTTTGTAAATCGCATGTGCCTCATCCCAGGTTACTTCCACGGCATCAAGAATATATTCATTGGGTACTTTGCCATAATACCTGGTTGTGCTTGTTATCTTAAGGATCTGGTGATTGTCGACAAATTCCTGCCGTTCTTCCTGGGTACCGGGGATCAGGGCAATCGCAATGGCACTTCCGCCCCTGGTATGAAACACAATATCCGTTCCCCGGAAAGTGAACAGGTTCTCGATCATATTGTCGACTCCGGGAGCATCAAGATCATCACCACTTTCAGAGTACACGAAAAATTCAAAATCGGCATTTTCAAGGTTCACCGGCGACAATGGATTGCCCAGGATTGAGTCCTGGTGGTTGATGCCGTCTCTTGCGATCACCATGCTTTGTCCCGGCAATAAGGGGTAATCATCTCCATCGCCCGGAATGGTCCAGATCATTCTTGCCACAATGGTATCTTCCAAAAATGTCCAGTAGTTTTCTTCAAGTGAATACGACTCATGTTCAATCAGGGAAATGCCATCGGCATATTGCGTGAGCTCTGAATTGTTATAGATCTCCACAAACTGATCGGATGAATACTGGTTGCCTGCCGGGGTAAGACAGGCACTGTAATAATACTGTTTGATCACAAAGGCATTTGTTTCACTCGTAACCATCTCTATTGAATCGCTAACAGAAGAGAAGATATCCAGCATTTTCATTCCATTAAGGAAATAGGCAACCCCGGCATGACTGAACGAATGGACCACGGTGGCACTATAGAAGCCGGGTTCAATATTATCGAAATGAACCGTGCCCGAATCGCCTGTGAATTCAGTGAACGAGTAGCCTTTTGTAAGGTTTTCAAGGACAATTTTTGCGCCTGCCTTGTATTGGGGAGGGAGATCATCCCGAAAACCTATTGCGAGGTCCACAGTATAAATATTGTAATCGGGCTCCCTGATCGTGCAGGAGCCAATAAGCACGGCAATAGAAATTACGGATATTATATGTGTTGCTTTCATTACAGGTTGAATTTTATTTCTGCTCCAAAATAGATCGACGGATTCCTTCTTGTATAGCTTTCGGACCTTATATATTGATGCATGGGCCTGTAATTCATGAAATTGTTGACAAACAGACTTAATTTCATTTTATCCTCGATCTCCTTCGAAAGCCGGAAATTAACAAGGAGCAGGGGAGGGAGAGACTCGGTGAGGTAATAGAATTCCGTTTTGTCATCCACGTATCGCATAAAGGCCGGGTCTGTTCTCATCTCCTCTGTAAACTCAGTGATATTTCCATCTTTAT
>CAYSAH010000629.1:0-2183 GCA_964428945.1 uncultured Bacteroidaceae bacterium
CCACACATATATAGCCAAGAACGCAGGTAATACCCAACGTCTCAACCACTTCTTTCCAGATATGGTCTGGCTTATCTGGGTACCCCCCGTTGCAAACAGAGCCGAGCTTGTAAGCGTAATAATTATCAGGTGTAGTTCGGGGTTCATAGCCCATTAACCTTTTAATATTTTTTCAATATGCGATTGGCAAATAAGTTGTATATTGCCATCTTTTAATTTTACAGGATATCCGTATGACTTCGCAAAAATAGCATAGTCATCAACTCCTATACATCTATAGCTTCCGGACACGACCCCTTCCTGGCCCTTGTAAAATCCACTTATTACTTTAATCTTATCCCCATAGTATATTTTTCTTTTTTCCACTTCTTTCTCACATTTATCAGAACAATAGTCAACACCCCAACCCCTACCCCTAAAATATCCCATATCGCTGCCGCATATTATACATCTACCCATCTTATTCTCCTTTTATTTTTCTATGGTTATCCATAACAATCATCAACGCCTTCAAGTATAAAAGTCTTTCTTGATAGTTTTCTTTAAATTCATGGTATGCCTGCGTTTTAAATTTTATTATTTCTCCTTCCCATCTTGACCTCCAAAGTCCATGCATCAGGGTATAATAAATATCAAGTCCAAGTCTAATTAGTAAGTTTATCGGTATGGGATAACAAATAACTTTCATTCCGTAATTCACTCTCCACGCTACGCCATATCCTTTTGGTATTAGACCACCCTCCTCTATTTCTCTTCGCCACATCTTATTCTCCTTTTATTTTTCTGATAACATCGTCCTTGCCTAATAAGTATTCCGTTTCTGAGCCAGGCTTATGCTCTTTATAGGTTGGTAGTTTCTCTATCTCACCAATAAGATAGGTGCGGATGGCGGAAAGGGTATTATCAAATTCTGGCTTAATGTTTAATATGGCCTGTAAACTACTATCTGCGGTTCCAATACTGTTAATGGCTACTTCTATTAAGTTCCCTATTATCTCCGCCAATTTATCTTTCATATCTTCCCCCCGATTAAATTCCAACCTATTAAAAAAAGAATACAGGCACCTTTAAGAAATATGCCCAGCGCAAAAGCAGTTACCAAGAGTCCTAATCCATAGACTAATGGCATAAGAGCCTCTAATATTTTATCTTTCATCTGGTTGCTCCTTTGTTATTAGGACTTATGTCCTACTCTCCTGTATTTCCAGTATGTTCTGTTTTGGAACTATCTCCTCATATTGTGGTGTTAAAGATTATATTTCTTTGCAAGTTCCGCATTTTCTAATTTTATTTCTTCAGTAAGATTTCCCTCCAATTCTAACTTTGACAATTCGCCACGCCCTTGAAATGGCCCAGATGGATATTGAGCAAATGTTTTTGATTTCTTATGCCAATAAATGCTACCACTACCACCGCAACGGTCACACTCTCTTGGACTTTCTCCACCCCATTGAAGTCCACCACTACATCCGCAATCAACTCTATACCAACCATTTCCTAAATTTTCGGCAGGGTAATGCCAAATCATATTGTGTCTGTAATCCCAATGTGCCATATTCTTCTCCTCATATTGCGGTGTTAGGTATGTGGCAGGATTCCCCACCCTGCGACCCCCAATCACTATGCTCGTTCCTTCGTTTCGTTACTGAAACGGTAAAAAGTTGATAACCGTTGCACGCGGTCAGCATAGCTTGAGAACATTCTTACCCCTGGCTTTTCATTGCTATGAACGCCACACATACCTAACGACCGACTTAATTGATGGGGGAGGGTGGAATTGAACCACCTTCTCGTTGTTCCTACGTGCGTTAACATTACGCTCACTCCCCCTATTTTAATACAGCGACCCCGATGGCAGGTATGCTGCGGTAGACCCTTCAATGGCTCCTTTATCTACCATTCGCCATTGGACGGAAGGTTCATCGGGTATCGCTGTCATTTAAACACCCCATCTATTATCTGTTCTACTTCTATGATGGCTTGGTTGTAGCCACCATCCTCCGTTCCATATCCACAAATCATTTTGTGATATTTTTCTAATTTCAAATGCTGACCTTTCTTCTTCTTCGGCAACTCTTTCAATAAGAGGGTGCGGAGTTGGGAGCAAATTCTTTCTATTCTATCAATTCTTTTATCAGAACAAGATGCACACAACTCTGACTCAAATATCTCTCTCGCACTTG
>CAYSAH010000630.1:0-2178 GCA_964428945.1 uncultured Bacteroidaceae bacterium
TCATTTATCTGGGACGGAACAGAACAATGTGCAGAATTAGTATCTCAAAAGGAAAACAAACATGTAAGGTTCAGGTGGCTTGATGAAGATGAAGCATCCTATTTTGAATTTAAAATTCAAAAGGACGAACTCACAGGTGATCTTGCCCTCCTGGTAACTGATTTTGCGGATATGGATGAATTGGAGGATGCTGCCGAGCTCTGGAATTCGCAGATCGGGGAATTAAAACGTGCTATTGGTTTATAATAACTCTTGCCTTTCCCTTAAAATAACTTACTTTTACTTCCGTTTTTATACTAAATTAAAGGTTAAAAGCTTGAAGTGAAAAGGTTACATTTACTTGTTATAAAATCTTTTTTAGGTCCGCTTATCCTCACCTTTTTCATGGTTATTTTCATCCTGCTGATGCAGTTTCTTTGGAAATACATCGATGACCTGGTTGGCAAGGGGCTTGATAACAGTGTTCTGGCAGAATTTCTCCTTTATTCAAGTGCCAGCATGGTTCCCATGGCACTGCCGCTTGCTGTTCTGCTCGCATCACTGATGACCTTCGGGAACATGGGGGAAAACCTGGAATTACTTGCCTTTAAGACCTCCGGTGTTCCACTGACCCGTATCATGGCCCCCCTTACAATTGTAGTGGTGGTTCTTACCATTGGAGCTTTTTTCTTTGCAAATTACGTCATGCCGGTTTCAAACCTGAAACTAAGGGCTCTCTTACATGACATCCAGACCCAAAGACCGGAATTGCAAATACAGCCTGGTGTGTTTGACAATACCATGGAAGGATATTCCATAAGGATCGGGGACCAGGACAACAAGACCAACCTTCTCAAGGATATCTGGATCTACGATCATACTGATAAGGCTGGAAATGTAAGCGTAACTGTTGCAGATTCGGGTTATATGAAAATGTCGAACGATGAGAAACATCTTGTACTGACCCTTTACAACGGTCAAAGCTATGTTGAGCTGCAGAAGACAAAAAAAAGGAATGAAACGAAAACCTATCCGCATCGAAGGGATAAATTTACAAAACAGGAAATGTTAATTGAACTGACGGGGTTTGGGCTGAACAGGTCGGACTACAACCTATGGAAAAATAGTTTTTCCATGATGAACCTGAAACAGCTCACACATATGGAGGATTCACTTGATAAGGATATTGAAGTATTGTTGACCTCGGTAAATGAGTCGGTTCAGAAGAGTACGATTGACAAACAGAAAAATAACCTTCAGAAAAACAGTAGAACCATCGATTCAACTGCATTGGCAGCCCTTACCCCGGCCTTAGTGAGGATCGACCTCGATTCGGCCTATAATTCAATGACAAAAATTGAAAAAAAGAGAGCCTTGTCCAATGCGATAAATATGGCAAGAACCAACAAATCATTCATTTCCACAAATTCAAATACGGTCGATTATAAGGTTAAGAGACTGAGGAGATACCAGATAGAGAAACACAGGAAATACACCTTATCCCTTTCCTGCCTGATCTTCTTTTTCATAGGTGCCCCGCTTGGTGCCATCATCCGGAAAGGTGGACTGGGCGTTCCTGTAATTGTAAGTGTGCTCTTTTTCCTGGTATGGTATATGATCTCGATCACCGGCGAAAAATTTGTCAGGGAGGACATGGTATCTCCTTTTAGTGGTATGTGGATATCTACCTTTATTCTTGTTCCACTGGGTATTTTCCTTTCGTACAAGGCAGCCCGCGATTCAGTAATCATGAACATAGAATCCTATTTTACATTCTTTAAAAAGGCCAGGTCCAGGATACAAAAAAGATTCCTCCAGGTAAAATGAAACTTTTGATCCTCAGTACGAAATTACCCTATCCTGCGATCGACGGTGGGGCGATCGCCACACTTGGACTTGCAAAAGGGCTGGCCGAATGCGGAAATGATGTCAGCATGCTTAGTTTTAATACGCTCAAACATTATTTTTCTCCTTCAGACATTCCCGGACCGATCAAAAACCTTATCAATTTTCAAACAGTTGAGGTAGATACAAGAATAAGGCCCCTCGCTGCCCTCATGAACCTTTTCTTTTCAAGGAAACCATATATCGCTTCCAGGTTTAAAAGTGCAGCATTCAAAAACAGGCTGAAACAGCTTCTGCTTGAAGGCGAATATGATATTGTGCAGCTTGAAGGCCCTTATCTTTACCATTACCTGC
>CAYSAH010000631.1:0-690 GCA_964428945.1 uncultured Bacteroidaceae bacterium
ATCCATATATGGCACTGCCTGTAAGGCAGTCCTCAATCCAAACTGTACCGAGCGGTCAAGCCCAGGCCAGAGTGCTTCCGTGAAACGCCGGGCATATTGCTCGTCCTTGGTGGTGATATACAACTGAAGTGCTGCAGAAGTATTCATACTCCTTCTGAATGTTGCTGCGAATCGGGAGGTATCGTTCGGGACAAAATTATTGTTCTCATTCCACAGTTTTTTTGCATAGAACAGGCATTGCTCAGCCAGGGTATCGTTATAGCCTTTCAATGCCCTGCTGGCTGCTGCAAGTGCTGCGGATGTGGAATAATCCAAAAAACTGTTCCGGGTTGTAAATGCCCACCTGTCGTCCAAGGTGCCGCTTGATCTGCCATCCGATTCGAAGGGCTTCAGGGCAGGATTATAGGGCAGATTGTCAGTTTCCGTGGAAGCATCGCCAAGGTGGTGGTATTGATGAAGATTTCCAACAACGATACCTCTTACCGGGTGACCGATATTCTTTACCTGTGCGACCATGTTCAAAGAACCATGTTCTATTTGTTGCAGGATATCCACCTTGCCATCCGGCCGGTGTATATCGACATAACGCGATGCGTAATCTACGTAGGTCTGATCCCGCAGGGGTTTAAAATTTTCCCATGCATCAACAAGGCTTAGCACGGCGTTGCAATGCGACCCGGTCTGGATATC
>CAYSAH010000631.1:700-927 GCA_964428945.1 uncultured Bacteroidaceae bacterium
AGTGGTATCTCCCATTCGATAGCCGTCAAAATGCTGAAAATTAAGGGGAGCCTGCAAGGCATCATCCAGGTAGGGCACACCATGCCAGACGCGGTAGGCTTCATTAACCTGCATGTGATCCATCTGCACGGGGAACCATACATCCATGGTCGGATGCCATATTTCATCGTACACATTTTCTGCGATCATAAAAGTGTTTGTTTCCTGGTCCCCGTATTTAATATAGT
>CAYSAH010000631.1:937-2167 GCA_964428945.1 uncultured Bacteroidaceae bacterium
TAAAATTTGTAATTAGAAATCTATTGATAATCTTGAAATCAAATTTCACATAATTGTACCTTGTAAATTTTCCCCAGGGAAGTATTTTGCCTTTTAGCTTCTCAACTTTTTGTCCATCCTGTTTTACCTGGAAAAGGGTGGCTGTTTTCAGGGGGGTATCATTTTTATCCAGTTCGATCACCGCGACCTTTTCCTGCCCTGGCAGGTAACCTACCTGTGAAAACCCTATAACCGGCGACCTTTTCCAGTCTGGAATGGCATTTGGTTCGAGGTACCAGCTCAGGATCTTCCCGGTTTTTTTAGCAGGCAGGAGGCTGCGTACGATGAACCACCCGTTTTGTGCCAGGTTTCGCCCGTCGAAGAGCAACAGGTCCGCATCATCTGAACGGATCGTTACGAAATGTTCAGGATCACCGGGAGCAAGGGCCATGTTTTTCCCGGTAGCCAGTGGTTTCGGATCGATGTATTCTCCCCTTCCCCTGTCATCGAAGGTGGTATAGCCCTCGAACTGGGGAATCTTTGCCGATATGGGTTCAATGCTTGTATTGCCTGAAGGATACAGGGGAAAGATTCCCGGATTTCCGTCAGCCAGGAAAGTCTTTTCAATATATGAAGAAGGGAGGAATTCGAGATTAAAACCTGCCCTGCCCTCAAGCTTTGAAGGAAGGGGCTGGTCAAGATAAACGCTTATTTCAACTCCCTTACCTTTTGCAGTGACCTGTACCCTTGAATCAAATTCATACTCCTTGTAGCGCAGAAGCACTTCGATACTGTTTGACTCTTTGTTCACCTTCCGGTCGAGCAGCACAGGAATCAGGTCCCACTGTTCCGGAGTGTTCTGAAGCCTGACGGCCCCACCTGTTGAGGTCCTCACGCCATGGTGGATCAATTCGATCCCTGCAGTTTTTTCATCGAAGAACATACCATTGTACTGGCTGCTGAAGACGAGGACATTCACCCCTTGCTTTTCAAAATACTCATTATCGTTGATAGTTAATTCCTGGGAATAGGAGTTGACTGAAAGAGCACAGAAGATTGCAATCAGCAGGCCATACGCGATGGTACCTTTCCTTCGGGCACGAACCTTGTCGGGCATGCAGCCTTGCACATTGATTTTATCCATCATATTGTTCATTGCTTGAGATTAAATTTTTTTAAAAGATAGTATTTTTCCAGTTAATTGCTTACTCATCCTGAAATCCTTTCTGCAATCGTGGCCGGGGTCCGTAA
>CAYSAH010000632.1:0-2165 GCA_964428945.1 uncultured Bacteroidaceae bacterium
ATCCGGCAAAGCCTCCAATAGCAATTCCTGCAATGATGTAGATTAATTCCATAATATTCCTGGTTGTGCAAAAATATGAGTGAAATAGTGAGCCTGTAAAAAACTATTCAATATAGAGATTTTTTTCTTCAGGTAAAATATCGTGATGCATTTGAGCAGATCATTTTCTTAATGAACTGAACCAGGGTTTCAGGTTCCCGGTCGCCCGAAGGAAGTCTCCGGTCGCCGGCAAATATGATAAAGTCTGCAGCCTGAAGTGTGGCAGTTCCGAATTGATCTTTTACGCTGGCCCGGTCATAGCAGATCACTTATGATCACTTTTTGCAATACTGAAGTTCTGGGTTTTCTTACTAAGATCTTATGCTTACTTTTGAATTAAATCATTGTATAATGAAATACAGCAAAATATTTGTAAGTGCACCCTGGGAGATATCCCTTCGTGAGGATGATTTCGAGGATATTATTAATGATCCGAATGAAATTATAGTAAAAAATATGTATTCGCACCTGAGTGCGGGAACTGAAATGGCCTGTGTCTCGGGTATTGAAGAATGGTTCAAAATTCCAGGCGTACCAGGTTATACGGCAGTTGGAAAAATTATAGAAAAAGGGACTGCAGTGGATCATGTAAACATTGGAGACATTGTTTTTACCTATGGTCCCCACCAGGGGATTTTTAAAGTAAATGTTACAGACAGATGGCACGGAGTATGTGTCAGGGTCCCGGAAGACCTTGATCCTGATATTGCCGCCTTTACACATATGGGAGGGATTGCAATGGCATCTCTTCGAGCTTCGGAAATTCAGCTTGGGGACAATGTTTTAGTAAGCGGCCTGGGAGCCATAGGTAACCTGGCGGCCCAGTTTGCGCAACTACAAGGGGCCAATGTACTTGCTGTTGATATTAACCAGAGCAGGACAGATATGGCGAAGAGATCCGGGATAAAGCATGTACTGAATACAAAGGATGCGGACCTGGACGACGCGGTAAATGATTTTACAGGTGGAAAAAAGGTTGACACCTGGATCGATGCAAGCGGAAGTTCATTACTTATAAAACAGGCAATGGATCTTATTCGCGGCAATGGTGAAATGATACTCCTGGGAACCCCCAGGGCCCCGCTAATTACAGATATCACGCCTCTGCTCAGGAAAATTCATCTTGAAGGAATAAAGTTCAGGGGGGCTCTTGAATTTCTCTTCCCTACCCATAATAATGATTTTCAAAAGCATTCCATCGAAAGGAATTCAAGGATCATTATGGACCTTATGAAGGACGGTCTTATTAAGATCAAACCATTTTATTCGCATAAGCTTCCCCCTTCGGATGCATCATCTGCCTATCTCGGATTAAGGGATAGGCCCGAAGAATATGTAGGTGTTGTATTTGACTGGACAATCTAAGGCATCCCCATAATCAGGAATCGATCGTGGAGTTATCTTTTTCAATAAGTATTCTGGTCCGGGGCAAGGCGTTAGGATAATTATTCTGCAAATAGCTTATCAATTTTTCCCGGACATCTGCCCGCAGGTCAAAAGCAGATGGCGAATCATGAGAACTCATTAATGCCCTGACCTCCACACTTCTTTCTGTTGTATTTGTTACCTGCAGGATATTTACCTTCCCATCCCAGTTCTTATTGGATTTTAAAATGCGACTAAGCTCTTCCCTCATTTTATCAAAGGGAACCGTATAGTCGGTATAAATGAAAACAGTTCCCAGGATTTCTGCTGATTCCCTGGTCCAGTTCTGGAATGGTTTTTCGATAAAATATGTTGTAGGTACAATGAGCCTTCGCTTGTCCCAAAGACGAACAACAACATAGGTAATGGTAATTTCTTCAATCCATCCCCACTCTCCCTCAACGATCACGACATCATCCAGCCTGATCGGCTGGGCCAGGGCGATCTGAATTCCTGCAAGCACATTGCCCAGCATTTTTTGCGCAGCAAAGCCGAGGATGATACCTGCCACACCTGCCGAGGCAAATATACTTACACCAATGCGTCGGATTCCTTCAAATGACATTAATGCTATTGCGATAGCGATTAGCACAACAATGAATATCAGGATACGTTCAATGATCTTGAACTGGGTATAAGCTTTCCTTGCCTTAAGGTTATCTTTTTCGTTATAATCATATCTTTTGAGCACCAATCCCTTA
>CAYSAH010000633.1:0-2163 GCA_964428945.1 uncultured Bacteroidaceae bacterium
ACCTACCCCTTCCTTGCCGATTCAGTAGATGGAGGGTTTACGGAGTTTGAAGAGAACAAGGAAACCCTGCTGGAAACCCTCTTCAAAAAGGGCTTTTATTCAGTAGAGTTTATTCCGAACAGGAATACCACTGAAGTTTTGGAGGAATATGCCGGATTTTTTGTGGAAAATGGTTTCCTGGTCAGCTTTGGCAGTGAGCATAACACTCCTGATCGCTTTCCCCTGGTATTAACAGATAAGAAAGGGAATAAACTGTCAGATTTCCTTCGGAATATAAACTATGAGGGGGCATGTATTTTAGCGGCACACCAATACCTGAATGCCAGGTATAACGAATCCATACTGGACCCGAAAGGAAAATTGCTAGCGGAAAAGCGAAAGGACTATGCGACACTTGGGGCTTCGATCATACAATACTCCATTCAGCAATAATTTTTAAGGATGAAATACGCAGCAAGTGAATTAATAGCCAGATTAAGAATGTTACTTTCAAGTGATCACCTTGTGACACTCAGAGAGGTAGGATCAGGCTCTCCCATTTTATTGGATTCTGTCGAAAGCCAGACTGCTGAAGGCTTGATCAATGAGACTTCAATACTGTTTGAAGTTCCTTCGGAGGTGACAGGAGATGCGAATGAATTGTCATTATTTATTCAGAAATCTATTGCCGCAAAAGGACAGCCAGATTTTTTACTACTACCTGGTGGTGAAATCTTTCTTGTAGCTGAATGTTCAGCGGATGCCACGGCCCTGATGGCTGGACATAAGAACCTGGCGAAAGCTTCTTTTCCGGGCAGGATGCATAATAGAATTGTAATTATAACTGGGGGTGCCCAGGGCTTTGGTGCTGGTTTGGCGGAGAGTTTCTACAGAGAAGGAGCAAACCTGGTGATTGCTGATATGAATGTCCCTGCCGGTAAGGATTTTGTTCATAAACTGAATAGCAGGGAGAGCAGGAATGAAGCTCTCTTTGTTCAATGTGATGTTTCAGATTATGAGTCAGTTAAGAGCGTTGTAGACAGGGCTGTTCTTCATTTTGGAGGACTGGATGTAATGATCAGTAATGCAGGGATACTCAGGGCTGGAGGACTTGACGAGATGTCTCCCGAGAGCTTCGAACTCATGACCAGGGTAAATTATACCGGGTATTTCAATTGTGCAAAAGCTGCGGCTGTGCTTATGAAATCTCAGTCGGAATTTTCGAAGAAGCGGCATTTCGATATCATCCAGATAAATTCAAAATCGGGACTGAGAGGCAGCAATAAAAATTTCGCCTATGCTGGTGGAAAATTCGGAGGGATAGGACTTACCCAGTCATTTGCACTTGAACTTATGCCCTACAGGATAAAAGTGAACTCAATATGTCCGGGAAATTTTTTCGATGGTCCCTTGTGGTCTGATCCTGAAAAGGGCTTGTTTGTGCAATACCTTCAAGCGGGGAAAATACCAGGTGCCAGGACTGTCGAAGATGTGAAAATGTTTTACGAGAAGCAAGTGCCGGCAGGCAGGGGATGTGAAACAGAAGATGTTGCACGAGCTGCTTTTTACGCTATAGAACAGGAGTATGAAACCGGCCAGGCAATACCGGTTACCGGGGGACAAGTGATGTTGAATTAATTTTTTTTTAATGAATATAAAAGGAGTAATATTTGATCTCGACGGAACTTTGGTGCATACCATTGAGGATTTAGGTGATTCAGCAAATGCTCTTTTTAAACGACATGGGTATCCGGAGTGTTCTGAAGCTGATTTCATTCACTGGATAGGGAATGGAGCAGCAAAATTTATTGAGCAAGGAATTGGATCAGTCATAGATCAGGATAAGTTGAAAGATTATGTTACAGAATTTAAGCAAATCTATGGGAAGAACCTGGCAAACAAGAGCAGGCTGTATGAGGGAGTATCTGAGATGCTGGACGAGCTTGTAGACAGGAATATTCAGATAGCATTGCTATCGAACAAGCCGCATTTGCTTACTATGGACGTTGCTGATCACTATTTGGCCAAGTGGCCCTTTGAGCCGGTGCTCGGGCAAAGGGATGCGGTACCCCGAAAACCAGATCCGGCAGCTGCTGTTGAAATTGCAAAGATCATGGGGCTTGAAGCGAATAGCATTCTGTTTATTGGAGACTCGGCAGGTGATATTAAAACGGCACTGGCTTC
>CAYSAH010000634.1:0-2162 GCA_964428945.1 uncultured Bacteroidaceae bacterium
GTTATAATGATGGAAATTCTGTCACCGGCAGAGCTGCCGATACCCATAACCAGATCCTTTGGGATTCAATCGAAAACCGCTATATGCTCCTTACCCGAACAGATTTGGGAGCCATAGGCGATCTGAAAGAGTCACGTGCCAGTCGTATTATGGTGCATAACAATGGAAATGACTTACTTAATTACCCGACGGCCTGGAAAACAATAGCTGTAATAAATGTAGATGATCCTGACCATAAGGCAACCAAAGCAGGGGTTCCGGTATATCAGATGGAGTCCATGAAAATCTGGATTTATGAAAACATTTATTTTGGTTTGATGCATGTGCTGACGGCAGGAGAGCTGACAGGGGCTGAGGGCCGGGTCGCGGTTGCAGATCCCGACAAGCGTCCTGATACAGACGTGATTGATTTCTATATTGGAACGAGCAGAAACGGAAAGGATTTTGACAGAAGTTGGATATATGCTCAAAAGCCTTTTGTTCCGCGCGGGCCTGCATACAGCTATGATAAGGCTATCCTTGAACCTTCCTCTGAGATCATTACGCGAGGCGATGAGCACTTTATTTTCTATACAGGTCTGTACAGCCAGCACCACAGTCCCGCCTCGGCAATAAAAGAAAGCGGTAAGATTGGCCTGGCAAAATTGCCTCTGGACCGATTCGTTAGTCAGTTTGCAAAAGATGAGCTTGGCACCATTACTACAAAACCTTTTAAGCTCGAAGGCAACACATTGCAGGTTAATGTCGATGCAGGTGATGGCAGATTCTATGCGGAAATTCTTGATGCTGATGGTAAACCGATCCCGGGATTTACAGTTAATGAAGCGAGAATATTCGGAGGTGTTGACCAGTTGAGGTTGGAGCCATGGTGGAAGGGGCAAAAAGACCTTACTTCTCTCAAAGGCAAAACGATACGTTTAAGATTCTATCTCTGCAACGCAAAACTATATGCGTTCCAAATCAAATCTGAAAGTAGTAATACAAACAAAAACAAAACTATTTCAACGCATTTATGGAAAAATTCAGACGAAGAATATACAAAGTATCGCATTCCATCAATTATTGTTACACAAAAGGGCACAGTATTGACTTTCTGCGAGGGACGGAAGGGAGATGGAGGTGATAGAGCTGATATTGACCTTTTAGTAAGACGTTCAAGCGATTATGGCGAAACTTGGAGCAAACCGTCCATTGTTTGGGACGATGGAGTTAATACTTGTGGTAATCCTTGCCCTGTCATTGACCAAACAACAGGAAGAATTATTCTATTGATGACCTGGAATTCATCTGCATATGGTCATGACGCAATAAAGACGGAAATTAATGGTACACGTCGCCCGTATATGTGTTATTCTGATGATGATGGTTTAACATGGTCAGAACCGGAAGATTTAACAGCCACTTGCAAGAATCCTGTTTGGGAATGGTACGCTACCGGACCCGGGATTGGTATTCAGTTAAAATCAGAAAAATATAAAAATAGAATAGTTATACCTGCCAATCATAGTTATTACACAAATAATGAAGCTGAATGGGGTTTTCAAAAAGGTATCGGTCTCGGAGCTCATGATATCTTAAGTGACGATGGCGGCACCACATGGCGGTATAGCGAGCCTATCACTCCAGGATGTAACGAGAGTCAGGTGGTGGAGCTCGAGGATGGAACACTTATGATGAATATGCGCTCTTATAATAAATTGCATTGTCGTGCTGTTTCGTTTAGCCAGGATGGAGGAGAAACATGGTCGGATATAGAACATGCCTTGCAATTGGTAGAGCCTGTATGTCAGGCAAGTATTATAGAATACGGCCAATATAATGGGGATAAAATGTATCTTTTCTCTAATCCGGCTTCTGTAGAAGATCGGGTTTACATGACAATTAAGACCAGTTTTGATAATTGTAAAACATGGTCAAACGCTAAATTAGTTGCTGATAATAAAGCTGAATATTCATGTTTAACAGTTTTACCTAACGGAAATATTGGATTAATATACGAAGTAGGGAGAGTTGAAGAAGGCTGGGCGGATAAAGGGCTTATGTTTGTGTCCGTGCATCCTGACGAACTCTTTACGCCCGGGACTCTTTTGAAAAGTGATCAGTTTCCAAAATAAACATCAACTACAAAAAACAAAAATTAAATCTATTTCAAATTAAGATGT
>CAYSAH010000635.1:0-2158 GCA_964428945.1 uncultured Bacteroidaceae bacterium
GCCTTCGGCAATGGCATGTTTTATCAGTTTTACCGATTCATCGCCCAAAAATGCACCCCCGGCTGGAATAAACGAACGATTTCTTACGGCGGCCACATCCCAGATTTCCGCCCTGTTTATTCCCTTTGATTTCATTGCCTCCAGATCCCGGGTAATTGCTGTGGGCGACATGTTTCCATTCAGCCAGCACCAGAAAGCGCCTGGATGGCAAGAATCCGGAGGATTCATAAACTCAGCAGACAGATTCTGAATGCTTATTGTATTTTGATCGGATTTGCTATTTTGTTCCGATGGAGCAGAGCAACTCAATATCAATATGCTTAAAGTGATGAGATATTTTGGGAATCTCCGATTAATTTTCATGAAATTTGTTTTCATAAGTTTTAATGTATTGGTTAGTACCGGGATGACTTTTCACGTTTTCAATAATTGCCATAAGGCTGTCGCGCAATGATGAGTTATCTTTCCAAAGATTGATCTTCTGATAAGGATCGTGTGCCAGATTGTACAATTGTCCTGTCGTTCTGAGCGAATCGGGATGGATGCCCGGGCTTCCTGCGCCAGTGCCTGTGCTTGATCCTGATCCGGAAGTTCCCTGTATTAAAATCCAATCGCCTTGCCTTACGGCAAATACTCCGCCACCTGAATGAAAAATCCTTACTGCATCTTTATTATCTTTTAGTTTTGCCCCCAAAATTGCGGGTAAAACGTCATAACTATCTTCCCCTTCATTATCCGTAACCGGGTGAGAAACAAGGCTGGAAAAAGACGCAAACATATCGGTAAGGCTAATTACCTCATCAGTTGAAGTTCCGGCTTCTATTTTCCCGGGCCAGCGCGCAATAAAAGGCACACGGTGCCCACCCTCCCAAATATTGCTTTTATACCCTCTGAATTTCCATTCCGACAAGTGCCCGTTTGCACCCTTCACCGCCCCATTATCGCTGGTCACAATCAGAATCGTATTATCCTCAATGCCCTTCTCTTTAAGGAATTCCATAATTTTACCAACACTCCAATCTACAACCATCACAAGATCTCCCCTTGGACCTTCCTTGCTTTTCCACGCGGTAAAATCGGGTGGAAGAAAAGGATTGTGCGGAGACGAAAGCGCGAGGTACACAAAAAACGGATCCATGGGTTTTGTTTCAATCCGGTTTTCCATGTAATTTATTGCTTTATTGGTAAATTCCACATCAACATTCTCCAGTGAAAAGTACTTACTCCAGGCCCCCGGAACAAAACCAGGCAATCCGTTATATTTAGCAGGACTCTGTTCCGTTGGAAGGACGGTTACATGATCATTTTCAATAAAGCAATAGGGCGGATCACTTGTGGTACAGCCAAGCGACCCGAAAAAATAATCAAAACCAAGTTCAACAGGTCCTCCTGAAACCGGTTTTGAAAAATCAATATTTGCTTCGTTCTCCGCTAAAATCGGATTATCTACCCATTTATCCGAGTCGTTCTGAATCTGATAACCGTTTTTTGTTTGCCAGTTCATTCCGAGGTGCCATTTCCCAATACAAGCCGTACTATAGCCTTTTTCTTTCAGGATTGAAGCAATGGTAGATCTTCCCCTTTCAATTAAAGGGGTTTCATCATAACCAAGTATTACACCTTTTTTCAGGCGGGTACGCCAGCAATATCTTCCTGTAAGTAAGCCGTATCGGGATGGCGTGCATAATGCAGAAGGACTGTGGGCATCCAGAAACCGGATTCCCTGAGATGCCAGTTTATCCATATTTGGTGTCGGAATCATTGACTCCGGATTGTAGCATCCCAGGTCACCATATCCCATATCATCAGCCAGTATGAAAACAATGTTTGGATGATTATTCAGGCTTGATTTATCCAAACCGATTGAAGGTGCGGGGTTCTTTTGAGTACTCAGCATTACTATACTCAAAGTGATAAAATAGATTAAATGCGCCATTTGACTGATTTTATTATTTGAAAAATTAATAACCTGATTACTGTTTCATCAGTTGTACCTTTTGAAACACCATGCCGTAATGGCTTCCCGGTGGATTTTCAATTATAGTTTGTCCATTCCAGTCTTTTGCAAAATTCCCCGAGTAGAGCAACCACATCTGCAATCCGTCTTCACTTATGAATTTCGAAGGAATATTTACAAAATAAGCCTGCTCACCGAAGT
>CAYSAH010000636.1:0-2156 GCA_964428945.1 uncultured Bacteroidaceae bacterium
ATACAATGGCGGTCGGTGCTGCGATAGCCGAAAGGTTCCTCGCAAACCGCTTTGGTGAATGGATGGCACACAAGACTTATACATTCATTTCTGATGGTGGGGTGCAGGAAGAAATCTCCCAGGGTGCAGGAAGGCTTGCAGGATTCCTTGGTTTGAACAACCTGATCATGTTCTATGACTCGAATGATATTCAGTTATCAACCACCACAGCATCAGTGACCATTGAAGATACAGGTAAAAAATATGAATCCTGGGGCTGGCGCGTTATATCGATCGATGGAAACGACCCACACCAGATATATAGATCCCTTCAGGATGCCATTGCTGAGAAGGATAAACCAGTGATCATTATTGGCAAAACAATAATGGGGAAAGGTGCTTTAACTGAAAACGGCGAAAATTATGAAAGAAAAACGGCGACTCATGGAATGCCCCTGTCAGAAGCAGGCGCTTCATTTGACAAAACCATATTAAACCTTGGAGGCAGCCCGGCCGATCCATTTGTAATTTTTCCTGAAGTCAGGGAGAGCTACAAAGAGTTGCTTAATGAAAAGCGAAAGATTGTTGCTGAGAAAAAAAGTTTAGAATCTCGTTGGAGGAAAGAAAATCCTGCGCTTTCTGTAAAACTTGACAAATTCCTTAGCAGAGAACTCCCTGTAATAGATTTTTCCTCCATTCAAATTAAGGAAAATATGGCTACAAGGGCCTCTGCCGGAACAGTACTGGCAGCCTTGCATGACAGCATTGAAAATATTATTGTCGCTTCAGCAGACCTTTCAAACAGTGATAAGACAGACTCCTTCCTTAAAAAGACAACGGCTTTCTCTAAAAAGAATTTCTCAGGCTCTTTCCTTCAGGCAGGGGTAAGCGAGCTTACTATGGGTGCTATTGCCAACGGCATGGCTCTTCACGGTGGAGTTATTCCGGTAGTGGGAACATTTTTTGTTTTCAGCGATTACATGAAGCCTGCTGCAAGGCTGGCAGCTCTCATGGAACTTCCCGTCGTGTATGTCTGGACCCATGATGCCTTCAGGGTTGGAGAAGATGGTCCCACACACCAGCCGGTTGAGCAGGAAGCCCAGATAAGGCTGATGGAGCATCTTAAAAATCATTCTGGAGAAAGGTCTATGCTTGTACTTCGGCCTGCTGACGGACCTGAATCGGTAGTAGCATGGAAAATGGCCTTGGAAAACAGTAATACCCCAACTGCGCTTATCCTTTCCAGGCAAGGGATTAAAGATGTTCCTGCCCTTCCGGGGTCAAGCAGGTTCAAAGATGCTTTGAATGCTGAAAAAGGCGCTTATATTGTAAAAGACTGTGAGGAAATTCCGGATATAACACTGGTTGCATCCGGATCAGAAGTTTCAACGCTGATCGAAGGTTCTGTAATTCTTAATGAAAAGGAAAAACTGAATGTCAGGGTAGTTTCAGTGATTTCCGAAGGAAGATTCAGGGACCAGGATGAGGCATACAGGGAGCATGTTATCCCCACTGCACTGCCTGTATTTGGAATGACTGCAGGACTGCCCGTAACCCTTCAGGGGCTTGTTGGACCAAAAGGAAAAGTTTTTGGACTGGAAAGTTTCGGCTATTCTGCACCTTATAAGGTATTGGACGAGAAGCTTGGATTTACTGGAGAGAATGTCTACCGGCAGGTCATGGATTACCTGAAGAATAGAAAATAGCTTTTTGGCACTTGCTCTGTAAAACGATCCGGCAGATCGAAAATCGCCGTTAAAACTAATTGAAGGTTTTCCTTGTTCTATAAATTTTCGACAGTCGATTGCATATTCAGCGGTTATAATTCTGATGGAGAAGGGCATTTGAAAATAAACCTGCTGAACTTCAATTTCAGGTGCTGAAAAAGACTGTACTACTTCTAAACCCCTATACCTGATTGACCTTGAAATCCTGATATGCAATACCTTGTTTCGTGCTGCGTTATTGTTAATATAAATGCATTTGTCCCGGGAAATGATAATTCCTAATTTTGTATATTGTCAATCGTCGTTCATAATTAATACGTTATGATAAAGACCAGGGGACAATTCCGATTTGTGGTTTTAACTTTACTGTTATTGGTAATTCCTGCAATACAGTATGCGCAGGAAGCTGAAACGGGTTATGAACCCAACTCGAGGATCTTGTTCATTTTT
>CAYSAH010000637.1:0-2153 GCA_964428945.1 uncultured Bacteroidaceae bacterium
CTATTCCTGAATATATCATAATTTTAACCAACTAATTGTCAGGAATATGAAAATCACAAATAAAAGCTTAAAAACAGCAGGGGCATTCACCTTTGCATTAGGGGCCATTGTATCAATATTCTTTGAGCCAATTCAAAACTACATCATCATCATCAGCATCCTCCTTGGAATGATTATTATGATGCCCTGGATAAAAGAGAAAGATAGTGATTGAAATTAAGTATTAGCCGTGACAAAACAGCAACAAAAAATACAATAAGCAAAATAGTACCTGTCCGCATGGAATTCGGGTATTAGGACCATCGCTGATCGAAATTAAGCCATTTCAATCTCAGAAAAAGGATTTTTACCCAAATCCCCTTAATAATGAAATTACCATAAACCTTGAAGTGTTTCCTAAGCAGGAGCCTGGAGTAAGTTTCTTTTCAATGATGCACGCGAAGTAAAAAACTACAGCATTCCGGCCTCAGGAAGCATAATTACTCCTGAAGATTTAGAAAATCTTTCAAGTAGACTGTATACTATTTTGTACGAAATAAATAATACAAAGTATGGTTTGAAGATGTTGAAAGAAGAGAATTAATTTACTTCAGCCTCTAAAAAAGACTGTTTCCAAAAACAAAACAACGACAGGTTTTCAAAGCTGGAACAGGAACTGGCTTTGAGCAGGATCGGAACACTGCAAAGCTGTTTTGGTTGAAATAAATTAAGTATTAATTAAGTTCCGGATATGTTCTCAATACAAGACCAAGCATGTTTCTGCCGGATTCCATTACTTCAGATCTCCATGCCTGGGAAGCCGGATAATTGAGTTCCTTTTCCGCTTCAAGTATTTTCTTTTCCTGTCTTTCATTTTTATATCCATAATGGACTCCCTGGTTTTCATTGATCATTATTTGAAGGGATTTAATGGAACCGAAAGTTTTCTCCGTATCATAGGTTCCCCATTCAAAGACCATGTACAGGTATTGTTTTCCCGGATTAAGCTTGTCAAGGAAAGTATCGGCAAAACCGCCAGAAACAGTATAAAAATCGTCTGAATCTCCCCAGTCAATATGCTGACCTTCAAATATGGCCTGGGTTTGTTCCCTGAGCTCAGGATCGTCAATTGCATTCGGGAAAAGATGCAGCACACGCCTGGATCCATATGCGGTATGCAGATCAATTTCCAAAATTGTAGTATAGGATTCAAAAAAAGGTGGAAGAATAAGTTTCAGGGAATCTATTTGTGGTTCAAAATCCTGTCCGCCGAAGAAAAGGCCTTCCGGGAATTCATACTGACCCTGAACAATAGCCTGGCGAGTTGTACTCATTCCGTTCTTAAGAATCTTGCTGATAGCAGTTAAATAAAAAAATTGGTTCCTGATGCTGCTTGCTGAAACCTCCCCTTTTGGATTAATCATATCAATAAGCGCCGCGTAACCGGGATTGTCCTTTTCAAACAATCCGGGGTCAATTTCAGAACCCCTGTTAAGGTCGACATTATTTTCTGTTACCCTCCTAAAATATTTAAAGCCATAGGGATTAATGGCATGAATCATAAGAATTCCCATTTCAGCAAGTACCTCAGGGCTGATCATTTCTTTCATAAACATTGACTGAACAGCACTTCCTGTAAAACCTTCAATTCCATGCACACCCGACGATATAACCAGAAGCTTATCACAAGCCTTTACCGGCGGTAAATACAGCAAATCAATTGTAAGATCATCATCAATCTTACACGGGACTTTTACAGAGAAAAGCTCCGCCCCTTCATACTGGCTGACCAAAGTCGCAGCTTCATCCAGGAAAACCTGCCTGCATTGTGTGTATGTGTCGTGGTAATATCCAAGATTCGACTCAATTACTGCTGTCCCTTTATCTCCTGGAGAAAAGGAATGATACGCAATATGTAAAATTGCAAGCAGAAAAACCAGCAAACCTGATATGCTAAAAAGTACAATGCGCAGGATCTTTTTCATGACAGTCGGGCTTAGGGATTAATTAATTAGGGTAAATTACAATTTTAAACTTTAAAATTCATTTAAGAACCCGATAATTTCACCGGCTCAATTTTCAGGACAAACAGCTACCAAAAAACACAGAATATTGAATATCGAATATTGAACAAGGAATGTAGAATTTCGAAGGACCATTACTTCTACATTCCT
>CAYSAH010000638.1:0-2145 GCA_964428945.1 uncultured Bacteroidaceae bacterium
GACTCAAGGGATGTTATATATTGAAATTCAGGGAAGAGGGTTGCAACTTTTGTCCATTGGGGGTACTGAAAAAGAGCGAGAGTGAGAGTGAGAGCGAGAAAGCTCGGACGAACACTCTCGCTCTTTTTCCTCGCTCTCGCACTGACACTCACACTTTCGATCTCACGGTTCGTTTTATGAAAATTTGATCCTTGCCATATCAGAATAGGGTAAGCCGATTTTCAATAATCCAGGGTATTCAAATGCCACAGAGCCCTGAAGAAATGTGATTGGCAAATGGATAACAGATTTATTTGTGAAGTTTAAGTCATTGACATGCATTTATTTTTAGTTTAATTTTATAATGATCTCTCGGGAATCAGCTACAGGTAATAGCTGCGAAAGCAATAGTTGATATGAAATTCCTTCGATGGAGCAGAGAATTAAAATAGCGGAACCCTCAAAACTTTTCGAACCGTACATTCAGTATTATAAATACATTGAAGCTGATTTAACGGGCACTTATAAGATCGTGCCGATCTCCTTTGTCGAACTCTATTTCAACTTTACCCATGTGAATTTATTCTCACCTGACTTTTATGATCTGAATTTTCCAAAGATACACCTTGCAGGCATGCAACTTTATGATCAAAACGCCTACTCCACCATGTTCGGAACGGACAGGAAAGGCGGATTTTGTGTTGTATTCAAACCCAGTGGCTTCTATAACCTGTTCGGTATAAAAAGCTCAGACTTCAGCAAATACGCTGTTACTGGTGATTCTGTATTCAAAAAGGATATCTATTATTTATGGGAACAACTTATTTTATGCAGTGAGATCACCTCAATGAAGTACTTTTTTGAAAATTACTTTTCAGGTTTGGCAAAGAGACATTCATACAAGTCGGATCTGCTGGATCACATTGTAGCCAGAATGGACAAAACCAACGGTATTATAAGGGTATCGCAACTCTGTGAGATTTTTAATATAACACCTAGATCACTGGAAAGACACTTCATGGAAGAGATTGGAATCCCTGCCAAGGAACTGCTGCAGATATTCAGAATCAACAAGGCCATCAGGATGCTGGCTGAGGAACCGGCTGCCAACCTCGCAGGGCTGAGTTACCTATGTGGGTACTATGACCAGTCACACTTCATCAGGGATATAAAGAAGATTACAGGTGTGTCTCCCCTCCATTTGCAGTTAACAGAAACAAACCCGAAAGCCATTGACAACAGGTTATTCATTAACACATAATAGACTTGCCATCCGGGGGAAGTCTTTCAGAATGTCGCATTTTTACAATATGTGAGTCCGTTAAGGTTATAAATTTGGTTTAATGGATTTATCACTTAAACCAAATGATTATGAATACACTAATTCATTTTGCTAAGGGAGGTAGACTAATAATATTAGTTCTATCTGCGCTGCTGATATCCATAAATGGATGCACTATGCAGGACACAGAACCCATAGGAGCCGATAATGAACTCAATGGCAGTAATTTGAAAAGTCTTGTCATCCATGAAGGCACTGTCAACCTTCAGGGTTTTATGCGCTGGTATGTTTATGCGAAAATGGAGCATAAGCTCATTGTTGACCCGGCAATGATGTACACGCTGTGTACGGCTGAGCTGACTTTCATTGATGAGCAGAACTTTACTCTTCACACAACGGAGATCATTCCTCCATCCCTGCTTTTCAGGGAAATAACTTTTAAGGGTAAAGTGACTCCCGGTGGGGCATTAAAGTATTCCTGGCCAGAAACATGGCTTGAATTGCAGCCATCCGGGGAGTTAGAACCTGTCCCCTTTGCCAATGCTCCTGAACAATTGTATGCTCACACGGGGTATGAAATTTCCGGTCCGGGAGTTAATAAGGGCACCCTTAATTTTAAAGGCTTCTTTGACGGTGTCAGCTTCTTTGCTGAATGTCATGTAAATGCATTTCAGGTTGTGCCTGGACCTGCAGGAACGCCCTACGCAGACCTGGTTGCTGGGCCAATTATCTTCAGCATGCTGACCGAGCTACAGGTAGTTGATTAGCCCTGGCCGGTTGCAACTTTTGTCCGTTCGGGGTACCCAGAGGCACAAGAGGTCAAAATCGGCCTCTTGTTTCTTTTTATGACATTCTGAAATCCCCACTAAATCAAAGGATGAGAT
>CAYSAH010000639.1:0-2141 GCA_964428945.1 uncultured Bacteroidaceae bacterium
AATATATTTTTGGCCTGGCGCTTTTTAATTTTCAATTTACAGTGTACTGTTTACTATTTACAAAGTTACGACTCAAACACACGGTGAATCAAGCACATATGTTTCAAAATTTAACACTTATGTAAAATAAGAATTGTCGATTCGGCATTCGGCATCTTCGATTTTCGATATCATATTCCATTGAACATGTGAGATTGAAAATTACATCGACAATTTAGAATTGACAACTGACAATCGCCTAATGGATCTTGATCACCTTCCCGACTGCCAACTGCCGACTGCCAACTGCCAACTTACAAAAGTACACCCCCTCCGGCAGCCCCGACGCATCACACCGCACCACATGCTCTCCCGCCGGCAGCTTTTCATCCAGCAAAACCGCCACTTCCCGGCCCCACAAATCATAAATCCTCACCGAAACAAATTGTAAATTGTACACTGTAAATTGTAAATTGAAAATCCCCCCGGTCGGATTTGGCCAAGTTTGAATGTTGAGTTCTGAGTGTTGAATGTTGAGTTCATCAACTCCTACACAGAGACCAACTTCATATGCCCCCATGTCAGGTGGGAAAACTGTTGGATCAGGCCTGGAGGCACCATTAATATCATGATCGGGTGCAAAATACCATACCGACTGAAAATTTACAGAGTCCGCCCCAGCATCTCTACAATAGCTTCCGCATGAGTCAATGCAGTAATTTCCATTTTCTGGGTCAATGAACAGCGGGTCGGCATTAATATTCCCCTCACCTTCCCAAAGCCCGTTAATATACTGCGTATCAAGATCAGAGTATGAAACAACGAGCGTCTCACCGGTCACATTATTGATATCTCTCCCGGTGGGAGCCATGTTATCCCAAAAGATGTTGTTGAACATGATTGGCGGAGCCACACCCCCGTTAAAGTGCACCGATCCTCCCTGGTAATCGGCCGAATTATTGTAAAAAGTGTTACTGATGACAAGTGTTTGCTCTTCTTGCGCAGACGAAAGCATTTCTCCGGAGGCACTTTCCGGATTATTAATGACCATTGCCCCGCCCAGGCCCAATCCTCCGCCTGATGCCTCATTTCCTGAAAAAATATTGTTCGTGATCATCAGATTTTGACAGCTTTCCTCATAGAAACCAGCTCCACGGAATGCGCGGTTTCCCTTCACTATGTTGGCATCAAAAATAACTTCGTTGTCCCAGGATCTTAGCAACCATATTCCCCCGCCACGTCCTTCCCCCTGGGAATCTCCTGCATTGTTTGAAAATTCATTGTTCCTAATGACCGTTTTACCTTCGGGATAAGCCAAACCTATTCCTGCTCCGGTCCAACTGGTTTGGGCGAGTGGATTATTCTCTGAAACCAGGTTTCCAATCATTTCGGGAATTAGATTGAAATGAAATTCTGCACCTGCTCCACGCACAAGGTCACCACTGGCTGTATTGTGTTCAATTGTATTGTTATTCAAGAAGATGGTTGTTTTATAGGAAAAAATTCCTCCTCCGATGCTCTTACCAGGCGAAACAACAGTATTATTCCGGATAAGATTGTCGATCAGGTAAACGGTATCGCTGGCAATAGCTGATTTTTCGATCATCACCCCTCCGCCATCCGCATCTGCATTAACACATTCACATTCATTATACTCGATAATATTATTTACTATCCTGGCGAAAGCGGATATACCTATACCGCCTCCATTGGAATACGAATCAGTAGCAACACTTCTGTTGCCACTAATGGTGTTATTTTCAATAACGATCCAATGCTCATCCGACAGGATAAGCCCACCAATCCCGCCTCCAAAAGTCTTATTATCATGCATCACTTCATTATCTACAATCTTGTTATTCAATATTTTAGCCCCTGCATCGAAACAAATGATCCCTCCACCCATTCTTGTATCATTTGAACTTATAATGCCTGTACCATTTGTAATGGTGAAACCACATATCACCGATGTCGTGTCTTCGCCGGTCACAAACATCACAGCAGATCCATAATCCGGATTGGCCGGCTGACTGCCGTCAATGATCGTGTTGTTGATATGGTTCGTATCCCCATCCCTGAGGAAATAGCTTGCAACAGTGATGGCCTTTCCATTGAAAGAGATGTTCTCTACATAAGTACTATCATCCACCAAAACCACATCC
>CAYSAH010000640.1:0-2138 GCA_964428945.1 uncultured Bacteroidaceae bacterium
GTTTTCGCGTCCATTGTTTTCGCGTCCATTGTTGTTGTTTCGTCATTGTCAACATTTTCAATAATACAATGAAAATGATTTGGCATTACAACCATTTCATGACAACGTTTATCGGGGTATTTGTTTTCCAATTCAAAATACCATTTTTCAATCATACGTCCGGCATCGTTCAATACCATTTTGCCGTTTTCAATTTGACCAAATAAACATGTCCTATCCTTGCAACACATGGTTATAAAATACAAACCTGGACGGGAATAATCGTACCCTTTCAGGCGGATGCTGTGGCGATTTCGTATTTTACGATCGTATTTCATTTGCTGTCATTGTCTATAAATATACAAATATCAGCAGGTGTGCTGGTAAAAAAATCAGTTCTTTTGCAAACTAATGCAGAGGCTTGCACGACGGGAAATGTATTATTGAATATTATCCTACATTTGAAAAAATCATTTGCTGAGGTGAATTCTCAGCTTTTACTAAATTACAATCCTTTCAACCATGACAAATGCGCAAGAGCTGAGCAGTGAATTATGCATAATGAATCCTGATACAAAGAGCTCAAAGTAGTTTTTCATGCCGGTTACCACCTTGAGGCACCGAACTGGACCCCCGACGGGAAAACCAGAACTGCTGTTCGATTTGCTTGGCGGACAGGGGACCATAAATGTTCCTTCCTGGTCGCCGGATTCAAAGGAATTTGCCTTCGTAAGGTATAGCCTGAAACAGATATGAGTTTAATGTAATCCTTCGACGGTGCTAAGGAACCATTCTTTGACGGCGCAATGGAACCGGATTCAGGTTAAAATTTAATAGCTACCTTCAGCAAGCTCAAGGACAGGGAGCAGGAAAACTGAAGAGAAAAATTTAAAGAGAAAAATTTAGTGGCAGTGAAAAGATCATCAGCCCATCAGTGCTTCAATCCTGCATCCGTCAGATAATTTCTCCAATGGAATATAATTTCCTTGCAAAAGTTCACCATCAACTTTCAGTTCCTTTATCCCCTTTTGAACCCTGGCAGGATTTTTCACAGTGATATGCAGGTTCATCCTCCTGAACACCCGCGTAGCATTAAAACCCTCCCACTCCTCTGAGATACAGGGATCGATGGTCAGCCCATGATATTCGGGTTGTATTCCAAGGATATAGTTTGTAGCTGTATGATAAGCCCATGTTGCAGTACCACTGAGCCAGGGTACCCTGGACTTTCCATACCTGGGAGAATATTTACTGTGTGTTGACTGGCTGTACACATAAGGTTCTATTTCCCTTATCTCGGCTTTGTCGTTGTAGGTCGCTGGATTGAAAGCCTTATAATACTTCCATGCCCTGTTGCCGTTACCCAGCAGAGTTTCGGCGATGATGGCCCAGCCCTGGATATGGTTGAAAATACCACCATTCTCCTTCATGCCAGGATTCATAAGTGTTGCCCTGATAACCGTATAATCGGTTTCGATGAATGGAGGGGCACATACCATCAATCCGTATTCGGTTGCAAGCAGTCCTGCTGCCGATTCCATGGCCTGCCTGCCTTTCTCCTGCCTGCAATGGCCGCTGAATACCGCCCAGGACTGTGGATTAAGAAAGATGCTTCCTTCCCCGCTTTCGCTACTCCCAAACTTCAGCCCGTCGTCACGGAATGCACGCAGGTACCAATTGCCATCCCATGCGTATTTATCGATCTTTTCGTCGACCTTGTAAAGCTCCGATTTTGCCCAGGACACCTCATCAGCCAGGCCTTTCATTTCCGATACCTGCATATAGGTATCCAGGGCCAGCCGCAGCTGCATCGCAACAAATACAGTCTCCCCCTTATGGCCCAGTTCAAGGCAGTCGTTCCAGTCTGCCTTCAGCCCGCAGGGTAATCCATGCATTCCTGTCCGCTCCAGGTTGAATTCTATGGCCCTTTTCAGGTGCCCGAGCACTGTAGCTTCCCCTTTGTCAGCATAAGGCAGGACCTTGTCATAGAAATCAAGTTTTCCTGTTTCTTTAACAAAAGCCGGAACAGCATTGAACAGCCACAGGCTGTCGTCGGAGCGCATATCTTCTTCCGGCGGATAGGGCTCCTTTCCAGGCTTATGAGCAAATTGTTTTACCACGGGCATTGCTCCACCGCTGGACAGCTGGCCGGTAAGCAT
>CAYSAH010000641.1:0-2135 GCA_964428945.1 uncultured Bacteroidaceae bacterium
AGACTATTCAGGATGTACACCTGACACCTCGATAATAATGGGGAAATAACTTCAAAAGACGGATTCTCAGTTGTTGCGCCGATAAGGGTTAGTATTCCAGCTTCAACAGCTCCCAGGAGACTGTCCTGCTGTGATTTGCTGAACCTGTGGATTTCATCAATAAACAGAATAGGATTTGGTTTATCAAAAAATTGCAATTTTTTCGATTTTTCAATGGTTTCACGTACGTCCTTTACTCCAGAGTTTATGGCACTTAAACTGTAAAATGGCCTTTGCAGCTGATTTGAAATAATTTTTGCCAGTGTAGTTTTTCCAACGCCAGGAGGTCCCCATAAAATGAAAGAACTCAGAGAACCAGACTCAACCATATTACGAATTACCGCACCTTTTCCTACAAGATGTTCCTGGCCTGAATAGTCATCCAGTGAGGCAGGCCTCATCCTGTCAGCAAGCGGTTGATTTGGGAACTGAAAACCTTTATCCATAACAACAAATTTAGTCGAATTCTGATGTATCCGGAAATTAATTCTTTAATTACCCTGTTTGATAATTGTCTGAAAGTTATTTTAATTCCTATTTTTGCTTTGAAATCAAGAAATGAAGAAATGAAAAAAATAAATGCAATAAAAAGTACTATTATTTTTATGCTGTTTTCATTCAGCGTAAGTGCTCAGCTTCCGACCATGGATTTTTTATATGGTTTCAATAATGATGCAAGGTTGCTTCTTCAGGAATACATTAGGCCTTATGCAAATATCTTTGGAGCTAACCTTAATGCCGGTTGGTATAATACTGCCGAACCTCATAAATTGGGTGGATTTGACATTACAACCACTTTTAGTATAGCTTTTGCACCAACATCAGCGCTCACTTATGACCTAAGCAGTCTTACTGAGCTCCGGGCTGAAGTGGAAGGAGTGACCACTATTGCTCCTACAGCAGCAGGAAACATGGAAATTGTTCCGGAGCTGGTATACAAACAACAAGTTGTCAATCCATTGACGAGCCTTCCGGAAACATTTGAACTAGCCAGGGTTAAGCATCCTAATGGTGCAGGCCTGGATTTTTTACCCTTACCAATGGCGCAGTTAACGATAGGTCTTATTAAAGGAACAGATGTATCAGTAAGGTATGTCCCAGATATTACCTTTGGTGATTATGGGGAGATCGGATTATTTGGGATAGGGGGAAGACATTCAATTTCTCAATGGATTCCGGTACTTAAAAAATTAAAATTTATCAATATTGCCATACAGGGAGGTTACACCAAGGTGAGTACTTCAGCCCATTTGAATATGGATCCAATTGCTGAGGTGGAAATTGATAATCCACCCAACTGGGAGACTATATCGGACCAATATATGAATCTGAATATTTCTGGATGGACAGTTAACCTTATCGCTTCACAATCAATTCCTGTAATCACTGTATATGAAGGTATCGGTTATTCGAGCTCACTGGTTGATATGGCCATTACAGGTACTTTTCCTCTTAACAGTATTGTCACAGAGCAGGGACCCGATTTTGGAAAAACAACTTACGTTGTGGTGCAGGATCCGATTGATGAATTGAAATTCGAAAATTACAAAAACCTGCGCCTGAATGCAGGAATAAGATTTAAACTTGGAATCCTTACATTGCATTATGATTTTACAAGGACTCTATATTCAACTCATACAGCAGGTTTAGGGATCACATTCAGGTAATGGCTAAAATCCTGTCAGGTTCATTAATACTGTTGGAAGCAATAATAACCATCCGGTTATAATAAGCATTGCCATGAAGGGGATGATCCATCTTAGCCATTTTTCGTAAGGGATTCTTGCTATCCCCAATACACCAACCAATACTGCAGATGTTGGTGTGATCATATTTGTAAAACCGTCACCGAATTGAAAAGCCATAACCGTGGCCTGGCGTGAAATTCCAATCAGATCTGAGAACTGTGACATCATAGGCATGGTGAGTGCAGCCTTTGCTGAGCCACTAGGTATCACAATATTGATCATTGTCTGAATGATGTACATCATACTTATGGAGGCAATTTTTCCAAATTCCTGCATGGATCTGGACAAATAGTATAAAATCGAGTCAATTACATTTCCGTCTTAAAGGATAACCAGTATACCTCCAGC
>CAYSAH010000642.1:0-2128 GCA_964428945.1 uncultured Bacteroidaceae bacterium
AAGTCATCAACAATTGTTAGTTTCATTAAATATTAATATCAAAATATTGGAGAGTGAAGCAGGATTATAAAATTAGGGAGCCGTGTGTTGAAAGTAAATAAGACTGATTCCAATTATATCCTTCTGATTATTTACCTGAGGATATAGGAGTTTGTCCTATACATAAAACGTGGAAGAAAATTAAGAGGGAAAAGAAATACCTGGTTTCACCTTAATACACCAGACCATTTTTGAAAGCGTAATGGGTGATCTCCCCATTATTTTTCAGGTTCATTTTCTTAATGATATTTGATCTGTAAACGCTGATGGTTTTTACACTAAGGGAAAGGTCTTTTGCTATATTGGAAACACTTTTACCGGAGGCAATTAGCATTAATACCTGGAATTCCCGGTCGGATAAAATCTCGTGTGTTCGGTTCTCAAACCCCTGCTGGAGGTCATATGTGATCAATTCCACGATCGAGGGAGTGAGATAGCGCTCATTTCTGAGGATCTTTTTTATGGCATTAACAAACTCATGTATGGGAATATCCTTCGTCAGGTATGAAGCGGCTCCGTTTCTGATTGACCTCACACCGAACTGATCCTCGGGGTACATGGTGAAGATTATGACCGGGGTTTCTGGCTGACATGCTTTTATTTCTTTTAAAACCTCCATCCCGTTCCTTCCTGGCATTGAGATATCAAGTATCACCAAATCATATTTTGCCCTGTGGATATGCTGAAGAACCTCGGCGGCATTTGAGGCTTCACTAAATTCAGCGTCCGGAAAGTATACAGTCAGTGATTTTATAACACCATGTCTTATTACACTATGATCGTCAGCGAGCAGAAATTTCAGGGTGCCAGAGTCCAATGAATTAGTCATTTATTCAATATAAAGTTGTTGGTTTTCTAAGCTTCAGGATAATCCTTGTCCCTTTGCCCGGCGCACTTTTAATTTCAATTTCGGCACCGATTGATAATGCACGTTCACGCATTCCCATAAGACCCAGTGAATTTTCGTTAAAATTGTTCTCCATTTTGAAGCCGATTCCGTCGTCTGTAACTTTTAAAGTATACAGGTCTCCTTTATTACAAAATGAAACGGTTACTTTTTTTGCGTTTGCATGACGTACAACATTGGTTAATATTTCCTGCATAATGCGGAAAAATATGGTATTTTCGTGTGTCTCAAAAGGGATACTAATATCTGGAAGGTCACATTCAAATTGGATGCCTGTTCTTTTACTGAATTGTTTTAGTTGCCACTCGATAGACGGGATAAGGCCAAGATGATCTAAAATGCCTGGTCTTAGCTCTGTCGCAATTTTTCGAATCTTCTGCATCAGGGAATCAACGATACAGCTCATCGCAGCTAATTCACTTTTCAATTGGTCATGCGATAAATCGGGCTTATTTGCCAAACCTTCCATATCAATTTTCAGGCAAGTTAGCAGATGTCCAAATTGATCATGGATCTCTCTTGCAATGTTTGTTCTTTCCTCTTCTGCTATAGAATCAAGGCGCTGAGTTAGTGCCCGCAGCTGCAATTGTGAATCTATCAAAACTGCTTCTGCATTTTTTCGTACAGTGATATCCCGGTTGCTTCCTCGCTGACCGATCCATTTTCCGTTTTCATCGAAGACGGGCTGGCAGCTGTGTCCGATCCACTTCTCTTCACCATTTCGTGTAATAATCCGATAATCAATTGAGCAGGGTGAAGAGCTGCTTTCCAGCTTTGCATCATAATGAGCTTTGACCATTTCAAGATCGTCCGGGTGGGTGATCTTGAACACCAGAGACGTATCGTTCATAAATTCTTCGACTTCATACCCTGTTGTTGGGAGACAGGAAGGCGATACATAAAGAAAATTCCCTTCAGGAGAAAGCCAGGTTTCCCAGTCATGGGTAAAGTCAGCCACTGTTCGGTATTTAACTTCGGCTCTTGTAAGCAATTCTTCCTTATGTTCACGCATTTGAATCTCTTTTCTTAGTTGCTCATTTGCTTTTTGCAATTCTGAAGTTCTTTCCTTGACAAGCTCCTCAAGGCGATTACGCGATTGAATGACCTCTTCCTTCATTTGCTGACGCTCCAATTCATAAGCAGTGCGTATGGATACCTGGGTGAGAACCAATTCTATAAACT
>CAYSAH010000643.1:0-2125 GCA_964428945.1 uncultured Bacteroidaceae bacterium
GCTTCTTAATATCCTTGCCACTGCATGATTTTATAATATCTTCATAATTCGAAGGATCATTGTAATTTGATCCATGTACATAATACTGGTACAAGGTAGTCATCCAGTAACTGTTGTGCTCCTTACTCTCCTCCCGGTCCTTCAACAGATTTTCGACAGTTTTCGACAGGTCCTTTTGTGCCGGTCCCTTCTCTGCAATACCCTGCAATTCTTTATATACAAGTTCTTTAAGATAATCAGCCTTTTCAGGATCCGTATCGAACATGATAAATAAACTTGCCTTTTCATCCGGGAACTGACTCATTGATACATCTGACATTACTCCATAGGTGCCTCCCTCCTCTTCACGGATCGTTTCAAGAAAGCGAAGATCAAGGATTCCGCGGATCATGCGCATTCCGACAAGATTTTCCGGGGTATAAGACAGCTCATTGTTAAATACCAGTATAACTGTTGATTTTGGCACTGTCAGATCCAGCTTTATATCCTTCTTTACCACGCCCTCCGGTTCATTTATATTCAGATCAACCCACTTCTCCTTTGAATATTTGGAAGGAAGGGAAGCTATATATTTTTCTACATATGGAATTAGCTCTTCTTTATTAATATTGCCCACAAAAAAGAAAGTGAAATCCGATGCATCACTGTACCTCTCAAGGTATACTTTTTCAATCTGACCCAGGTCCACATCCTCAATAAATTCTTCATCCATTATCCTTGTCCTCTTGTTATAATTTGTCAATATCCTGGTCAGTGTGTCGTTCATGATCTTTTGTGGATTCTTATTCATATTCGCCACAAAGGCCATGTAACGACTAACAATTGCCTGGTGAGCTTCAGCATCGAACCTTGGAGAAGTATACCTGAGATATATCAACTGCATTAAAGTTTCAAAATCCTTTGGACTGGCACTTCCGGTCAGTCCTTCAGAGAGCTCACTCAATTCAAGGCTCAGGCTTATTGTTTTACCGGTGAGCATCTTCTGAAGGGTCATCTGATCATAATCCCCTACCCCATAGAAAGGAATAAGATTTGAGAACAGTGACATCGAAGGAACAAACTCATTTCCATATAAGGAACTTCCTCCCGGGCTATAGGATTTAAAGCCTATATTGTCCTTTTCATAATCTGCAAAACGATAAACAACCTTTGCCCCGTTGGATAAAGTCCACTCTTCGGCGTCAAGATCCTGGATGCTCTTCCGGGAAACGATTTTTCCTGCCTGAATTTCTTCGTTGATAAGAGAACTTGCAATCTCTTCCTCCTCATATGGTTCAAGCTCGGTCGCCAATACCTTTTCAACTATGTCCCTTACCTCTTTTTCCGTTAAATGATGTACATCCTCACTTTCCGGACCAGAAATCAACAGCACTTTGTTCTTTGTACTAAACCATCCGGGTAAGCGTAATGTAAAATCTTCAAGGGTGATTGTATTAAACAGGACCTGCATCAATTGATACTCTGTTTCAATATCCATAAATGCATTTTTATTAAGGTAATGTGCCTGGTAATCATTAGCATATTGGTCATTTGTGATCTTATCTTTTTCTTTAACCCGGCTTTCCAGTCTGTTCAGGTAATGGATCTTGGCCCGTTCCAGTTCCCCGTTCGTAAAACCAAATCGCCTGGACCTTTCTGCCTCCTCCAGGATTTTCGTAAGAGCAAGTTCCTCTTCATTCGTCTTTGCAATTACGCTTATATAAGTGACATCATAATTCCTTGTAAGGGAAGAACGTGCTATATTTCCGGTAACAAAGGGGGGCTCTCCCTTTTGCAGGAGTTCGGATATCCTCTGGGATATCATCCTGTTGAAAAGACTCTCAATATAATGATCCCTCAGTTGCTCGGCATTTTCATTTCCAGGGTCCTCAACAAATTCACGAATATAGATGCTGATCTCTGACTGGTCAGCTTCCTTGTCTGTCACCAATCCATAGATCAGCTCTTCATTATCAGGTATTAGCGTAATTTCTCTTTCTTTGGGATTCTGTACAGGAGGGATCTTTGAAAATAATTCAATTATTTTTGCTTCCATTTCTTCAGCATCAAAATCTACAACAACTGCGATTGCCTGCAGGTCTGTTCTTTACCAATTGTGATAAAAATCCCTTAATTAATAATTTTT
>CAYSAH010000644.1:0-2123 GCA_964428945.1 uncultured Bacteroidaceae bacterium
TTCGGAGAGCTTTTGGTACTCTACAAGCCGGTTGTGATAAGCCCTGGAGAGAGCGTCATAATCCCTCGGGTACCGAGGTGTACTCAAATTCCAATCCATTGATCCTTTGTTTAATTTTATTTTCTTGATGAAGTTCCTGAAGCGCCTGACCAAGTGGCCCTGTTACAGTAGTGATAGCCTTAGAGGCAGCCAAATACTTAAGCGAACACCACTTAGTACCATTATCGGAGTGGTGGGTGAGAAAATCCACGACCCACTGTTTAACTTCCTCGAGTTGGAGTTCCTTAGCGAGATCGTCGGTAGACATGGCGTTGGGTTTTGTTACTTATTTTAATACTACAAATATACGACAAATTTTGTTGGGATCCTAATCCTCATCAAAATAATTATGTTGGGGGTCTTCCCAAATATTGGTCTGAGGCATGAGGAGTGGAACGGCTAAATTCTCATCCTCATAAAGAAGGGCATAATCCCTAGTGTGGGAGGCGAAGAAAAGTATATCATCCGTAGCTCCTTCGATTCGGATGATAGGTGGCTCTATCTCATACTCAAGTTCAGGATGGTGCTCATCAAAATAAAATTCTATATTCTTGCGAGACCCTTGATTGAGAAGCAGTCTCTCATATTCCATAAATGCTTGCATAATAAAAATTATTTTTTGTGTAACGTAAGGTAAATTAGGGCGGCGAGATTCTGAATATGCAAAGTCTCAACAATGTCATTATCAACTAGCTGGGCATCATATCCCTGAGACGTATACGTCTCAATAAATGATAGAGCATCTTCGTAAGATGGCACCATAATATACCCAGAGTTGCGGGGGGATTTAAACCTAATCTTGTATTCTGCCATATTTAATAATTCCCAGAGATTAGCTTATACACAAGCGTAGAGTGAGGCACCTTTGGAATGGTTGACTTGGAGATATTCATATACATGACATCACTCTCAAACCCTTCAAAAGCCAACTGCGTAATAATCTTTAGCCAAGACTCCCCTGTGATCCTATTGTAGGCATGTGCTCTATTAGAGCTCTCCTCAAGCTCACACCTCTTAATAGATGGGGAAATCTCTACTAGGGTACAGAACGGATCATGTGCTTGGTACCCATTAGCATCATCCATAAACAGGATATTATCATATCTCCTCTCAAAAATACAAGAGAACATATTCCTAATTGGCTGTAATCTTTTCTTTCTCATAAGAAAGTATTTAATAGATATAGTAAGGCCCTTTACTTAAATAGGTCTTAAGTAATATAGGGGTGCTTTTAAACTAGAACTTCGTGTGAGGCAGTGTTGGTCTTTAATACCCTGTTAAAGGTATGGGCTTTTTGATGCCTTTTGACCTGGCGCCCCTTAACACATTTGGTATGCAGATCCTATCTCGTCCACAGGTGTTAAGCGTCACCTCAACTTATATCTAGTCCATTTTCGCTGCTATCGGAGAAACCTTCCTTGGAATAGGTACCACGGTAGGGGGGTTATTCTTATTACGAACGTCCTTAAACGCCTTTTTAGTGGCCAATAGTGCTGTGGACTTGGTCGCATATTTCATCGCTCTGGGCATCTCCCAATGCCATGTACGCCCCGTCCAGTACATCACTGTGGCCTTTCTCTTGTTCTCAGACAATCTATAAATAATATAATCCATTTCCATGTTATTCCAGTATTTTAGCCCCCTGTATTGGCGGGGGTATCAATCCGACTTCTGGACCCCTACTCCAAGCTTCGGGGCCGTCCTCAACTGAGGCAGCTAAGCCTAAGAGCAGGGCGAGGAAATGTGGCCTCCTTCATTTAGTCCCATGGCGGAATCTACGCGTGGGCCCTGCGTCTTAAACTTGCCACAAATATACAAATTATCAATTATACTATATAATAAAAACACAACTTTTTTTCAGAAAAATGAAGAAAAAGGTCATTTTCTATCAGGAGCGGTATTTCTGAGTATATATTCCACATAGTATTTTTCTCCTAGGTTACCGAACATAAACTTGAATTCAGTTAGTAGGTATATATCTATGGGAATTGGTCTGGGATTTAGTACTTTAATTTCCATTGTACAAATGTACAAATAATTCTCCAATTATGCTACCCCCCCCCCCTAGAAAAATTTTATAGTCT
>CAYSAH010000645.1:0-2100 GCA_964428945.1 uncultured Bacteroidaceae bacterium
TGGCAGGATAGTAAGCTCCTTTCATATTAGGAATAGTTCCGCCGGTCAGAACGACAGCTCCCTTTTTAACGCTTTCGGTAACCTGTTCATGAAGTTCATCTCTTGAAGTTGTAGAAGATAGCGGACCCAATTCAGTATTCTCAAAGAAAGGATCCCCCATACTTTTATTACTCATCTTTCTTATAAATAATTCTTCAAACTCACCATACACTTCCTCCACGGCAATAAACCTTTTTGCAGCTATACAGCTCTGTCCGCTGTTCTGCAACCTTGCTTTAATTGCTGCATCAATGGCCAGATCGAGCTTGGCATCATTCAGAACCACAAATGCATTGTTCCCTCCAAGTTCCAGGACACATTTTTTTAAATTTTTGCCGGCTGCAGATGCCACTGCTGATCCGGCAACTTCACTTCCGGTAAGCGTGACTGCTTTTACAAGCGGGGAAGAAATTACCTGTTCAACCCTGGATGAACTGATGGCCAGGTTTTGAAATACACCCTTTTCAAAGCCTGCATCAATAAATAACTGCTCAATTGCAGCAGCGCAGCCCTGGACATTGGAAGAATGTTTCAGTAAAGCTGTATTTCCAGTCATCAATGAAGGGGCTGCAAAACGAAATACCTGCCAGAAAGGAAAATTCCATGGCATTATGGCAAGGATTGTACCAATTGGCTGATACATTATGTAGCTGGAACCGGCATCCGTAATTACTTCCCTTCCCCTGAGAAATTCCTCCCCGTACTTAGAATAATATTCACATACCCAGGCACATTTTTCAATCTCAGCCTCAGCTTCCCTGAGCAACTTTCCCATTTCAGTTGTCATCAGTCTTGCATAAATTGCTTTTCGTTCCCTCAATAAAAATGCCGTTCTAAGCAAACGATCCTTCCTGTAGGAAAAAGATGTATTGGAGTAGGAATGAAAAACCTTTTTTGACAGGTCCAGTATTTTGGTGATCTGAAGATCACTTAATTCATTTACCCTGGAAATCTCTGTAAGGGTATATGGGTTTATGCTCAGCAAATGTTTCATCCGGATACCTTTTTAGCAATTGAATTCGTAGTCAAAAGATAATTAATTTCTTTAACTATTCCACCAATCCTTTCTTCTAACTTAAACCATTGTCTGCATTGCTTGTTATCCAATAATAACATTACAATTTGAATTAAAAATGATATCCCAAAGGAATAAAATACTGATCCTCTATGCGCATCCTATTCCTCACAAATCACGCATAAACAGTGAACTTATAAAAGCAGTGGAGGATCTTGATGACGTCACTGTCAGGCACCTGTATAACCTGTACCCGGATTTCTTTATCGACGTAAAAGCAGAGCAACAGTTGCTCCTGGACCATGACATAATTGTATGGCAGCATCCTTTTTACTGGTATAGTGCCCCGGCGATACTAAAAGAATGGACCGACCTGGTTCTGGAGCATGGTTTTGCTTACGGCAGGGAAGGAAATGCGCTAAAGGGGAAACAGGTTCTTACTGCTACAACAACCGGGGGCAGAATGGAAGCTTATACTGAGGGTGGGCATAACCATTTCACGATGAACCAGTTCCTTGCTCCCTTCGAACAAACTGCAAGGTTGTGCAAAATGGATTACCTGCCTCCATTCATCATCCACGGATCGCTGATACTGGACGAAAACGCAATCCGGAATGCGGCCAATGATTACAGGAAGATAATTATTTCTCTAAGAGATAAACTCTTCGATGACAGAGAACTTATGGAATACCAATATATCAACCATATTTTAAACTAAGGGAAAGGCTATGCACGAAGAAGGTTTCTTTACCCAGGCCCTGGTCTATCTGGCTGCTTCCGTGATCTCTGTTCCAATTGCAAAACGCCTTGGACTGGGGTCAGTTCTGGGGTATCTACTGGCTGGAATAATAATTGGACCCTTTGTCCTTGGACTTATTGGTGAAGAGGGCCAGGATGTAATGCATTTTGCAGAATTTGGTGTAGTAATGATGCTCTTCCTTATCGGCCTTGAACTCAGGCCCAGCCTGCTCTGGAAAATGCGCAGGTCGATTTTTGGACTGGGTGGACTGCAACTGGTGGTTACAAGCCTGTTAATTGGAGTTATT
>CAYSAH010000646.1:0-2094 GCA_964428945.1 uncultured Bacteroidaceae bacterium
GATATGATTTTGCTGCGTATTTACTGGCTCTTCCCGGTTCATTAATTGCCGGAATGTTTTCTTCTGCAACTTTAAGGTCAGCTACTATCCTTTCATAAGTTTCAGCTAAAGTACTTCTGATATTTCTGAACTCATTCAAGTTCGTATTTTCGGTTATTATCGGTACTCCACCATAAAAACGTGCTAACTGGAAATAATAGAATGCTCTTAAAAAACTTGCTTCACCAAGAATTCTGTTTTTTGTTGCCTCAGGCATCTCCACATTGGTATTTTTAATTCTGCCAATTACAACATTACATCTTGATATACCTCTGTATTGATATTGCCATACCGAATTTGGAATCTTGGAGAAAGCCGAATAGGTATAATTCCCGATTTCTTTACCTGTTGCATCCCAAAAGCCCTGATTAACATACATTTCGTCTGTGCCAGCACGTCCCATCATCATGAGCCCTTTAAAATAAGTACCAAAGCCTCCATCTCCAAAATGCACACCAATCGGATCATAAGCTCCTGTCAGAGCCAAATTAAAATCTGCTTCGGTTGCAAAGAAATTACCCAGTTCCAGGTTGCTTTTTGGAGCGATGTCCAGTTGATTCTCACACGCTGAGAACAAAAGAACTATAATTATAAGTGAAAGTATATTTTTCATATTGATCTGATTTTATTATTAAAATTGAATATCGATACCAACCATATATGTTGTAGCTCTTGGAAAGCCGCCATAGTCAAACCCTTGTACAAATGGGTACCTGTAATCAACCTGATTTGATGTAACTTCAGGATCATATCCGGAATATTTCGTTAAAATGGCAAGATTGTTGGCCGCTAAATATATTTTAGCATCTTTCATATAGAGGAAAGAGGTTACTTTCGTTGGAAGGTTATATCCCAGGCGAAGAGTTTGAATACGAATAAAAGAGCCGTCTTCAATCAAATAGTCTGCTGGTCTTAATGCGGGAACTCTGGCATATTGTGTGCTATTTGGGTTTTCAGGAGTCCACCTGTCCAGCCAGTTTACTGTTTGATTTGGGCTACCCCCCGGAAATGAAGAAATTCTTGTTTTCGTCGCATTAAACACATCATTGCCATATGAGTACTGGAGAACAATATCAAGCTCTATTCCTTTATAGGAGAAATTGTTACTCCAGGAACCATATAAATCAGGCAGGGTATTCCCTATTACGGTTCTGTCAAAGCCGTTAATGCTGCCATCATTGTCCAGGTCTTTATATTTAATATCTCCGGGTTGCTCACCTGCTCCAGCAGTAGGCACACCTTCTTTAATTGATCCATCGGCATTGAAATCTTCCGGTAAATAAATTCCGTCAGTTTTATAACCAAACAAATCATTGATAGAACCACCAACCTGAAGAATTACCTCATCTGTGTTAATAGCGTCGAAATTGACATCTATATAAATGGGTTCACCATCAGGACCCAAAGCCTTGATTTCATTTGATCCGTTACTGATATTGAGCCTTGTATTCCATCTGAATCCTGATTTTGTTTTTAAAGCATAGTCTATAGAAAATTCTATACCCGAATTTACTATTTCACCTATATTAAACCAGCCTGAAGGAAACCCTGTCGCAATGGTAACAGGTGTTAATAACAGGAGATCCGTGGTAGTGGATTTATAATAATCCGCAGTAATATTTAAAGCTCCATCAAACAATCCAAAATCAATACCTGTATTAAACTGCTGGGTGGTTTCCCAGGAGAGGTCTCTGTTTTCAAGATTTTGAGGACTGGCACCATTATTGGCTACTCCATTGAAACTATAATTGGAATATGTCTGATCGATTAATGCACCTTGAACCGGTACGTTTGCATTACCTGTCTGCCCAATACTTGTTCTCAGTTTCAACGCAGAAACAAGGTCTGATTCCTTAAGAAAAGCTTCATTCTTAATGTTCCATGCTATAGCACCTGAATAAAAATTACCCCACTTTTTATTGATAAACCTTGAAGTGCCGTCTCTTCTGTATGATAATGTTGCAAGAAACCGATCATCATATGAGTAATTTGCCCTTGCTAAATATGACATCATAAATAGTTCATCAGCAGAAGTAGATAAATAAAATTCGGATG
>CAYSAH010000647.1:0-2094 GCA_964428945.1 uncultured Bacteroidaceae bacterium
CTTTCAGGATATTTAAGCCAACAGACAAAATTTTTATATCAGATTATGCACTGGGGAGAAATGGCTATGCCTATTTCGATACCGATACAGCTGATTACAGTTCCAATGACTTACCGGGAACCGGAAATAATGGATATCAATACCGTAATGACGGGGTCGACATTCAGTTATGCGAAGATACAGATGCCACGAATGGGTATAATATCGGCTGGACAAACAAGGGCGAATGGATGGTATACCATTTGAGGACAGACAGTGCCATGTTGGTTGACGGGATCATCCGTGCAGCATCCGGCAGTGATGCCATAGTGCTTGAGGCAAATGGCAAGGTGATCTCAGAAAGGATAGAAATTCCTGCCACAGGTGAGTATCAAAAATATCAGTCTACAGGCTTTAATGATGTTTTACTTCCGGCAGGTAATGTTGAATTAAAACTCAGGATATTGAATGGTGGTTCAAACCTGAATTACATTCAATTTACAAATCCCAGGTCGCCCGGGGAAGTTGCCTTTAAAGCTTTATATGCAGAAACCTCTGTTGAAGGAAATTACATATCTGTCTGCCTGAATGATACGGTGTCGTCAGATCTTGCTGATATTTCAGATTTTACAATGAAATTTGGCAACAGGAATGTTGAAATTAGGTCCGTCAAAGTAGAAAAGGGATCAGGGGTAATAATCATAGAACCTGATGAGATCATGTCATATAATGGTACAAAGGAAATAAGTTACAGGGGAAGTGCAATACAGTCTGGCGAAAAATCACTGCTGCCATTCACAGACCTCCGGGTAAACAATAATTTATTTGCATTTAAAACCCTTCCAGCCAAAATTGAGGCTGAGGACTTCTATGTAAATCACGGCTTCAGTCTCGAAAATTGTACGGACGTTGGAGAAGGTCAAAATACAGCCTATTCCAATAGCGGGGATTACCTGGATTACATCATCAATGTACCCGATACGGCGGAATACAAGCTTGATCTTCGGGTAGCTCTTCAAAATGGAAGTGCATCGGTCATTTTTCAGCGCGAAAATCCTGATGGCAGCTATACCAATATAAAAAGCCGGAATTTGGCCAATACCGGGGGATGGCAGACCTGGAATACACAATCCACGAACCTTGAACTCCCTGAAGGGAAATACCGCTTCAGAATAAGGGTGCTATCCGGGGAATTTAACATGAACTGGATAGAATTCGGAGAAGCTCTTGGTATAAATGGCAATAAATTGTCCTATGGTTTATTGGTATATCCTAACCCTGCCAGGGATATCCTGAATATCGACATCAGCAGAAAGCAGGATCAAAAGGTGACCATAGAGTTATTTGATGCTTTGGGAAGAAAAGTAATCAATGTACCCTTTGAAGGACAACAATACAGGCTCTCAACTTCGGGGCTGGATGCCGGTATGTACTATTTACGCATTGCTGATGATTACAGGATAAGAACCACAAAAGTAATTATTGAATAGAAGGGGAGGCCGCAGGAAAACTCACAGGATTTTAAAGAAAGAAGCCATTAATAGAGCTATCTGCAAGGCGATTGATTAGAAGGTTTCAGTTCCTTTCTTCTTATATTTCCTTTGTGCCTGTTCGTGTCTTTCCTGCCAGTCGGTAGAAAGATTTGTGTCACTTTGTGAAACTGTTCTTCGCCGGGCCAACTCCGGGCATAGCGGTCTCCCGGGGCATTTAATCCTTATTTTCCAACCAAATCTGACTGTAGCTCCTCCAGGGACCTGCCTTTTGTTTCAGGCAACTTCATTATCACATATACCAGGCCTGCAATGGCAAAAACCCCAAAGATCAGGTATGTTCCGGCACTTCCAATACTCGACAATTCCCAGGGGAAGAGTTGTTGCACGGTGAAACTGACCGCAGAATTAATGACCCCAACAAAGGAAATGGCCAGTCCCCGAAGCTTGTCCGGGAATAATTCAGAGAAAAGGATCCACATAACCGGGCCAAGCGAAACTGCAAAAGAGGCCACAAAACCTATGATGCCGATCAATACAAGCCATGCATTGATCGTGATCGAGTTCGACAGGATATCCCCTTCATATTTCTTAAAAACCTGTGGATCAATGGTTGATTTAACTG
>CAYSAH010000648.1:0-2094 GCA_964428945.1 uncultured Bacteroidaceae bacterium
TACCAGGTTGAATTTTCATACTTCATTGGCTTCATCAGTTCTATCTGGGCAGACAAATGTGTTCCCATGCCCATCAATAGAAACAGTAAAGCAAGTTTCTTCATCATTATAATTTGTATTATTATTTAGAACAAATCTAATCTATAATTTTTAGAAACGATGTTAATTAAATGTGAAAAATATTGATTTCCAATGAATTATTGATTTAAAAGCATATTTGGTATCCCAGTCTTCATTTAAGATGTCTTTTTAGATAAACTTCAAAATTCAAGGCCCCAATCAGGAACTTTAAAAAATATCCCGTAAAAACGTCAAAGTTCATTCTTTGACATAGATCTGCCATACTCAGATCCTGTTAAATTAATTTTTTAGCCAGACTTTCTTATGAAAAATTATTGTACCAACTGTCTTTCAGGGAAAATGATCATAAAACTACCTGAGCGAGAATTTGACTGTCTTGCCAAAGGGATTGGATTTTAAGGTGTATTTTCCATCCTTTCCCGTTACCTCGACCTTTTGCAGCTCTCCCCCGGGAATTACCACGAAACCATCGGCATTACCATTTGCATCCGGATATACCTTCAGATCGATCTTCGACCAGTCCATGAAAGCTGTTGACTGTGCAAGCTTGATGTTTGGTATCACTGAACCTGCCCTTACCATCGTGATGATTGGTATCTCACCTGCGGTGACATGATGCCAGCCCCCTTCATATTTTTTGCCGGTCTGGTAATCAACCCACTGGCCGGACGGAAGGTAAACATCCCGATCATTGGAATCATCAAATAAAGGTGCAACAAGCATATCCGATCCGAACATGTACTGGTTATCGATCAGCCAGGAACCGGGATCATCGGGGAATTCAATAAAGAGTGCCCTTAGCATTGGCAAACCCTTTGCCGAGCAGTCATGTGCCTGGGCATAGATGTAGGGCATCAGAATGTAGCGCATATTGTCGGCGGCTTTAAATGCCTCCAGGAAATCCTCCCCGTATTCCCAGGGCTCGGTTGGTGGTGCTCCATGACTTCTCACATGGGAAGTAAGCATTCCAAAGGGAGTCCAATGCCTGTAAATATTTTCGGGGGTCATGTTTACAAAACCACCAATATCGTGACTCCAGAATGAAAATCCGCTCAGCCCGATGGACAAGCCTGCTCTCAGTGTTGAAGACATTGCAGAGTAGGTATTTGCCGGATCACCTCCCCAATGCATGGGGTAACGCTGGCTTCCTGCCCAGGTGCTGCGTGCCCATATGATCCTGTCGCCAGTTACCTTGTTGGTAATATCTGATACTGCCTTGTTATAGCGCAAAGGATAAAGATTGTGTTCATAGAATCCGGTTCTTCCATTTGAATAAATCCCATCATAGGGAGCTGCTTCTCCAAAATCAACCTTTATGACGGATACACCCTGGTCGAGCAGTCCCTTGATCTTGCCCTGGTACCATTCAACTGCAGCCGGGTTGGTAAAGTCCAGGACGGCATCTTCCCTCGGAAGGTTTCCTTTCTGGTTTTTCACATAAAGATCATTATCGATGATCTCTCCGAAGAGTTTATTCTTTGGAACAAAATACGGAAGTTGCCATAAACAGGTCCTGATCCCCTGGTCCTTAAAGTCGCTCATCATCTTAACCGGGTCGTCAAAACGGTCGGCTGCAAATGTATAATCGCACTGCCAGTCAACACCGAACCAGCCGGTATCGAAGTGCAGGACATCCGATGGAACCTTGTGCTTGCGAAGAAGGTTTACAACCTCCCTTCCCTCTGCCTCGGAGAAATAGGTGATCCTGCTCATCCAGAAACCGAAGGACCAAAGTGGCGGTACGGGTGACTTACCTGTCAGATCCGTATATTCATCCAGTATATCCTTTGGATCACCCAGGAAAATAAACAGGTCCAGTTCTTCATCACCGATCATCAGGGAGGAAACTCCTGAAAAATATTTTCCGATATCGCAGGTAATTGGAGTGGAGGTATGCATAAATACCCCAAAGCCACGGCTGCTCATAAAGAAGGGAACCGGCTTGTACATTGTTTCATTTTGCACTCCGTTTGCGTCATCTGTAAACAGTACGATCTTTGAACCTCTCTTATT
>CAYSAH010000649.1:0-2079 GCA_964428945.1 uncultured Bacteroidaceae bacterium
AGAACGCACAACTTGCAGGACTTGGGATGTTGAACAATGTCAATAAATTCGGTTTTTCCATCGGCGATTACATCTCTTTCACAGGTGGTATTGCAAATATAAGTCATGGTGAGGGAGGCATGAAAAGCATCGGCGGTGATGGATTTCCCGTCAATTTCGGCGAGACTATTGAAGGCAGTTCTTCTTCAGGTGCTGCAGGCCTGAATTATTCATATTCCAAATCAAAATACCAACGCTTCTTTATCAGTTACCTCGGAAGCGGAACCAAACGGGAATTGAACGACCAGACCAGGACCACGATCTACAGGCAAACCGACTCTTATTTCCAGGATGAAAAAACCGAACAGATCCAAAGAGACACCTCTCATGCCATGAATTTCGGTATCCGTTATCTCTTCAGGGAAACAAACAACCTGATCGTGAATGGAGGTCTTTCATACAACACGGGCTACATTCCTTTAAATTCAAGCCTAAGCAGTTATTCTGACGGCATCCTCGTAAATGATCAAACCAGGACCAGCACAGACATGTCGGACAGGATCAGCGGGAATTACTTCGCCACCTACCTGAAAAAGATAAACCAGGGAAGGACTGTCTTTAAGATATCTTCCACCGCTTCGGTCTCAAACAGCAATACAGAAACACAATTTGAAAACAATACCAGTTATTACAATCCTGAGGTCAATTCCATCCTGAACCAGTTCCAGAATAACAAGATTAATTCTCTCAATTACGGAGGAGCACTATCGCTTACACACAGGCTCTTTGAAGCTGTATATATGGACATTTCATTAAAGGCATCACAGAGTGAGGAAAACAATGATCGCCAGCAGGGTGACCGGTCTGTAAATGAAATACCTATCGATACATTGAGCCCCGAATTTTCAAAGCTAACCCAAACTGTCCAGCCTGGAATCACATTGAAAAGAAATACAGAAAAATCAACACTTTCACTGGGAGCAACATACAACTCAGGAAATTTTTCAAGTATACTATGGCAGGATGATGCCCAGGACCATTCCTATGCTTACATCCAACCTAAATTTTCATGGGAATACAGGTATAATACCGGTCGCAGGCTGGCATTCAACTATAGTTCCAGTGCAAATATACCTACGGTAAACCAGTTGTTGCCGGTTGTAAATAATTTCAACAGTTTATCTCTTTTCTATGGCAACAGGGATCTGAAGCCTGAATATACGCATTCAGTTTCAGCGAACTGGTGGATCTTCGACCAGTTCTCTTTTACAACGGTCCTGTCGAATATTCAGGCAGGCTATACCAGCGATAAGATCAATTATTCGCGAACTGTAAACGATCAGCTCCAGCAGGTAGTCAAACTAGTCAATGTTGCATCGGATTTTACTATAAATGGAAATGTAGATTTCACCACCCCAATTAAATTATTGGGAATAAAAACGAATTTAGATGTCTCGGAAACCTATAACAAAGGAATAAATATTGTAAACGGGATCGAAAATGAAGTCACGAATTTCAGGCATAAAGTTTCTGTGACCATTGACAACCGGAAAAAAGTAAAATGGGATATAAATTCCGGCTTTGGAATTACAATTACCGATGCCCGCTATTCAATACAGGAATCGTTGAATAATATCTATAATGACCTTTCCTGGTTTGGTGAAATAAGGTATAACCCGAATGAGAAACTGGAATTCTATTTTACTGCAGACGTGACGAATTATACAGCCCGAAGCTTTGAGGATGCGCAACTCGTACCGCTGCTTGCTTCGGAAATCAGTTATTTCTTCCTGAAAAATAACAGGGCAACCCTTACACTTGCAGGATACGACCTCTTGAACAGGAATACAGGAATTTCACGAATAAGTGAAATGAACTACCTGCAGGAAAGGAAATCTGCAATTATCGGAAGGTATTTCATGCTTTCCTTCAAATACAGGCTGAATAAATTCGGAGGTGATACCGGTATGAATATCCAGGTTAAGAAGCGTTAATTAGTGTGATTAAAACTGGAAATAGATAAAGGGCTGCATGTCGGCCGACCATGACTGGTAGATAACAAAAACAACCACGATTGCGATAAGGACCTTGGCCCAGATC
>CAYSAH010000650.1:0-2072 GCA_964428945.1 uncultured Bacteroidaceae bacterium
ACAGGTCCTGTAATTTCGGGTCTTCTATATTGGCATCAAGTTGCGAAACTGCTCCAAGAACCTTATTCTTTTTATAAACATCCTGGATGAGTTTAACGGATTTGTCTCTTCCAACTGTAATAGGGATCACAACCCCTGGAAAAAGTACGGTATTCCTAAGTGGAAGTACAGGAAGCAGGTCTGGTACATTCATCTTTCCCATAGCCGCTTCTTCATCGTCAGCTAACAATGGTATATACTCGGTTTCTTCATCTATCGGTAAAAACAGACTTTCAAATCCTTTTGCAAAATCACTTTTCATTCTTCTCTCCAAATTTTTACAGTCAAACTGTCAGTTAACCGGTCTTTATTGATCAATTAGCTGTATTGGCAATAAACATGCCACAATAACAATACGTTTACACTTGGAATTTGTTCTTAAATATACTTTATGCTTACTTCCTTAAGAAATTTCTCTTCCAGCAGCCTGGCCATTCTTTTAACTACAGTTCTTCTGATCTCCAGGTCAACTGGCAGGTTAGGGTCCTGGTGGGCAATATTTATCCGGGTGCCGATTAGGATTTCTATTTCGTCGCTTTCCCTTACCATTTTTATTATCCTGTCAGCGGGGCCGTTTCCAAGATTATAGGAAGCTGAATAGTCTTTAAGTATCCGGGTAACTTTGGTGATCGTCAGGATCCCTTCGGTTACGAGGTCAATACCTGGCATGCTTGAAACGGGAGGAAGTTCCGGGTCAATAAAATCAAGGCTATCCTCTATTTTAACGCCTAGTTCCCTTGCAATAATATCTGCTGTAGTCGCACCACAAACGATCTTCTTTCCCTTGAATTCCCTGACAAGCTTTCCAAGCTTTTTATCATTTTCCTCTTCATAAGGAGGCCCGGTTGAAATCAGTAATTTCCTTGGGTCCCTGAAATAAATGCTTCCACAACTTGTGTCATCCTTTGAGCTGTAATTGTCATTGCGGTAAGCCAAATTGACAATTTTCTCGGCAAGTTTGGCAGCAGAAAGATTAGGTGAGTTCTTTACAAGGCTTGCCGCATATTCAGCCAGGTTCTCATGGCCCCAGCCGAGCGGAAACTTTTCAGTTCCCAATCCGCTTTGTGTAATTCCATCCGAAAAGAAAAGTATCCTGTCTTCCTTTTTTGGTTTGAAACGGCAGGTCCGGATCTCTTTTCCTTCATTTTTTACTGTATGCAATGTGGAAGAGTTCCAGTCTGGATCGAAACTTTTATTGTTCCGTAGAATCAGGGTCTGTGGATTGTCGTATTCAAGAATGGTAATGAAGTTGTCGGCCTCAATATCGATTATGGTGAAAGTAGAGTAGCTCATATGGCGTTCGCTGCACACAGGCAGTGTATTCATAATGATATCTGCTATGGTCTCGGGGTTCTTGTGTTCTATTGTAAAATTCAGGGCCATCGTGGCGGTGAGCGTGGCAAGAACATTTGCCTTAACCCCGTGCCCCATGCCATCAGAAAAAACTACAATTGTACGGTTCTCTTCCCGAACCTTCCTGCTAAGAAATACGTCTCCGCAGATCCTTTCATTTCCATAGTTACGTTGCTCACAAAATACCTCTATGTAGAATCTGTCGTTCATGAGCCGGATATTACTTTTTGGTTCTGTAGGATTCAATAATGGAATTCAACATTCTTTCAGTTTCAGATGCACCTTCACCAAGCAGAAACCCCAGCTGCTGAACAAGACTAAGGTTTTTATCCACTACATCAGTCAATCTCTTTACAATCTCCTCTTTTTGAACTTCCGGTGCGGAAAGATCCCTGATTACGGCCCCGACGATTTTTCCCTTCCTGATAACAAATATTGAAATACTGAACTGCTTATCATTATAGGTAATATCCCTGTCGGTTATATTTTCATTATTCGCAAGTACATAGGTAAAGAGGTTGTGGATATTGTAAGGGAGAAGTGTTTTAAGGTCCGCACCCGTTAATCCCGGGATAACCTGGTTAATTTCAACAGCCTCTTCTCCAAGAAGTTCAATAAAACTTTCGTTGGCCTGGATAATTTTGAGGCTTTCATCTATGATGGTCACTCCAGATGGAAGT
>CAYSAH010000651.1:0-2068 GCA_964428945.1 uncultured Bacteroidaceae bacterium
AATGCGATCAGGACCTCTCATAATCCACCTGCTCCCGAATTGCTTGATCTCTGCGATGAGATGGGCTTCCTGGTAATGGACGAAACTTTTGATATGTGGAGCAAGCGGAAGACAAAGTCAGATTACAGCCAATACTGGGACGAGTGGCATGTACGCGATCTGCAGGACCATATCCTGAGGGACAGGAACCATGCTTCAGTATTCCTCTGGAGCATAGGAAATGAAATACTGGAGCAATGGGATCCAACAGGAACTGAAATTACAGTTGAATTGGTTGAGATTGTCAGATCCATTGATCCAACAAGGGAAATAGTTACAGGAAATAATGAGCCCACACCTGCCAATTTCCTTCTCAAGGCAGATGTAATGAACGTGATCGGGTACAATTACAAGCATGAAATATTTGAAAAATTCCCTGAAATGTTCCCTGGAAAATGTTTCATTGCAACCGAGACAACTTCAGGTTTAATGACAAGGGGGGTATATGATATGCCTTCCGACAGCATCAGAAGGTGGCCGATCCGCTGGGACATTCCCTTTTTAACAGGAAACCCTGATAACACAGTCTCTTCTTACGACAATGTAAGTGCACCATGGGGATCAACACATGAAGAGACATGGGCCCTTATCAAAAAATATGATTTTCTCTCCGGGATGTTCATCTGGACTGGTTTTGACTACCTGGGCGAACCTACACCCTATCTTTGGCCTTCGCGGAGTTCCTACTTCGGGATCATAGACCTGGCAGGTTTTCCGAAGGATGTGTATTACATGTATAAAAGCGAATGGACCGATGAGCCTGTATTGCACCTCTTCCCCCACTGGAACTGGGAAGAAGGGGAGGAGGTGGATGTCCTCGCCTATACAAATTGCAGCTCGGTTGAGCTCTTTCTAAATGGGGAATCCAAGGGTACTAAGCTAAATTCAGACACCATTTTCCACCTGGACTGGCGATTGAGGTTTCAACCCAGTTGGCACACTTCCTTCTGGTGAAAAAGTAGAAACATTTGTTTACACTGCCGGGAAACCAGCCAGGCTTGAGGTAATTGCTGACAGAGATAAGATCAGGGCTGATGGTGAGGATCTTTCCTATATTACGATCAATGTCCTGGATGAAAATGGAAATATTGTTCCCTATGCTGAAAATATGGTAACTTGTGAATTGTCGGAAGGGGCGATAATAATTGGAACAGACAATGGTAACCAGGTGAGCCACGAGCCGTTCAAAACAAACTACAGGAAAGCATTTCACGGGAAATGCCTGTTTATTGTTCAGGCCGGAAAGGAGAAGGGAACCGTGAATTTTGTTGCAAGGGCCGAGGGCCTTGGACCGGCAGAAATCGATCTTGTCCTTAATTGAAAATAACAAAACATAATAAACTACTGCTATGAATTTTAAAAAGCTATTCTTAACGGCCGCAGGTATGTTGACTGTTTGCGGAAGCATTGTTTACGGACAGTTGCAAGGTTTTAATCTTGTAAATGAGCCCATAGATATCAGCAAGGATTTCAAAGATTTTCAGAACACTTATTATATTGCAAATGAGCTTTCGTCATTTGATCCCGCTACAGCAAGCGGAACGATAACTTATAAGAGGCATGAGTATTCAACCCGCATGGCCTTTAATAATATGCTGGGAAGTCTGAATCCGGTCAGGCAGAATGAGTTTCCGGCAAATGAATATGAAGAATCTCCGGTATTGCCCTTTTCCATTGAATTCATCACCGACAGAACGGTAAGGTTAAAGGCAAAAAGCGGGTTCGACCGTTTCGACGATGAGGAATCACTGATGCTGGTAAATGGCCGGGTAAGTCCGGGTAAGCAATGGACCTATAGTAAATCTTCAGAAGGTCATGTATACTCCGGTCCAAACGGAAGGGTGGAGATCATTTCGTCTCCCTTCCAGGTACTGTTCTACGACGGGGATGGTAAACTTCTGACCAGCACCAATACAATGAAGGAAAACTCAGGAACATATACCCCGGTATTGCCTTTCAGTTATGTGCGCAGGGCCTCCGATTATTCAAGGAGTTTCAATGCAGCATTTAATTTGTTGCCGGATGAAAA
>CAYSAH010000652.1:0-2054 GCA_964428945.1 uncultured Bacteroidaceae bacterium
GGGCACGGGGCACGGGGCACAGGGGCCAGGGCAGACCGAGGGGAGGCGCAAGGCACAAGGCGCAAGGAGTAAGGCATCAGGGATCAGGTGACCGGGAGGCAACCCTGGAGCGGAGAGCGTAAAGCGTAAAGCGTAAAGCGTAAAGCGTAAAGCCTACAGCCTACAGCCTACAGTCTACAGTCTACAGCCTACAGCCTACAGTCTACAGCCTACAGCCTCCTTAGCACAGAGCACAGGGCAAAGGGTGGAAAAAACGGAGACACTGACCATCATGAACCGGAATCGTGATTCAAATGCAAGAGTCAATTAATCAAAATGATATGGTGGTCAATCAAAATCGGCCTGACATGGTCAACTGGACCGGTTTTTTCATCTGCCGAAGGAACGAAGGTTGGGCTTTTGCCTTGAGCGGACCACAAAGACCAGCCGGCCTGCCAGGCAGGCATGACAAAAAAACTGCTGCTGAAGGGAGGGATTTGGGCTGTGAGTGTGTTACTTTCTTTTTAATACATCTGGTGATTGTAGTGTACTGATTACCCCAGTAACATAAATGGTATTCCTGGTTTCCTTGTATAGCACTTTGTAATAAGTTCTGACTACTATTCGTCTATATTTAGGGTTTATATCATCAACCTGGTATTGTTTTGCATAATAGATAGTTTTGGTGCTTTTTAGTAAATCGGAACGTACATTTTTTGCTCCCTGGACAGATTTCTGTTTCCAGTAATCATAAACGTTTTTCAAGTCTTGTTTCGCCTGGGTTGTCCATATAATTTTATAGCTGCCCATTACCAGTTTTCTATTTCTTTTTCAAGATCTTCCTGTGTAATATAGTCCCCTGATTCAATTTGTTTTTCGGCAACCAACAAGCGTTCGTTATACTGGTTCTTTGTTAATGGTTGCCCATCTGTTGTGTAACCAACTACCATTTCTTCGTCAAGGATATCGCTGATTTTATCCAATAATGATGCTTTTGATACATTCATTATCTTTTGCATCACATTTATTTTAGCTGCTTCTAAATCCATAATTACCATCATTATTCTTGTACAAATTTAACGATTTATATTCACTTATTGTTTTATTCAGGTGGATGGAACTTCTCCAACTACCTCTGCAACTTATCAAGGTTATTCATCTGGTAACTCTCCTTTGAACTTACAAACTTGTGCCCGGCCATCTACTGCACCTTTTTGAGCTTATTATCCTTTAAGCAGTGAGCGATCACAATGGAACCTGGTAAACATATAGCAGATTTGCGCAAAAAGGCAGGATTATCCGGTAATGTTCCAATTTGTGTATTATGGATTTCCATTATACAAAGAACGTTTTTCAAAGAAATTATTTGTTTTATATCATCGCTGCTCTGGACCCTTTCAGGTAATCCTGGATCGATGAGATTTTAAGTAACTTCTCTTTTTGATCTTCCTCCAGTTTTATTTCCTTATTCCCGCCTATTAATGATTCCAGCGGAATGCCAAGATACCTGTTCAGCAGGATGATCATCTTTAATGTTAAAGCCCTTTTACCATTCAATACCTCAGAAACACGGGTTTTGCCCCCGATCAAAGGTGCGATATCCTGTTGCTTTAAATTCATCTGTTCCATCCTGAACTTAATGGCTTCAATTGGACTTGGCGCTTTCAACTGGTGATGTTCCTGTTCATACTTCTCTACAAGCAAAGAAAGAATCTCAATCTCTTCTCCTTCCGGACTATCGAATTCAATTGCATTTTCAGTGCTATTAATCAGCTCATAAATCCGTTCACAAGCTGCATTATATTCCTGCTCTGTTTTCAATATTTTAGTTATCATAACGTATCGCTTTTGCATCTATCTTATCATATTCTTCATGTGTACCCAACCACACGATGAATACAATTTTCAATTTATATTCAATATCAACGATCAGCCTGAAATCATTCCCCCTGATATTAAAAACCACTCTTTTAGTACTGATAATACTCGCATTCCTGTATTTTAATTTCAGCTCATTTGCATTATTCCAGATCGAGTGTTTTATTTCAAATACCCAGGCTTTCAAAGGCTCTTCG
>CAYSAH010000653.1:0-2051 GCA_964428945.1 uncultured Bacteroidaceae bacterium
TATGTTCCGCTTATGCCCAACTCTTCAAGTGGCAGCGAAACCTCGCGCTTAACTTCATCCATATTGAATACCCCGATCGCCCTGGATCCGTCGGCCATATTTTTCATCCAGACCTGGATGCTGTCTTTATTGTAAACCCGGTCGGCCTGTTCGCACAAGGCATCCTGGTTTACAGCCAGTACCTCGTTATTCGTTAGCAGGCTTAAGGTAAAATCATCAAGCCTTGAAAGGTCGTTTCCAAGCAGCAAAGGGGCGCTTAGCAGGCACCAGAGTGAAACATGCGTGTATTGTTCATCAGCGCTCAGACGGGTTGGATGAAGTTTAGGCCCCCAGCCTACCCAGCCCAGGACCATCATATCAGGATCGTTGAAGCCTCCCGGTTGCGCATAGGGAGAATGGGCATTTTGAGTAAAACCGATACTGGTCAGGCTTTCCCATGTATCCGTTATGTCATAGGTGGTCCTCCAAAGGTTTCCGCCAACTTCCGAACCCCACTTGCTTACATCGCCCATTCCATACTGACAAAGACTGTAAACGATATCCCGGTCAATCCTGTCCAGTGCTTCACGCATAAGCTTGTAGGGCTTTTTCAGGCTTTCCGTGTCTGTCTCATCAGGTGATATTTCCCTGTAAGAACACCAGTCATATTTCAGGTAGTCTATGTTCCATTTTTCCCAGGTCCGGGCATCCTGGTGATCGTGCTGGTAACTTCCCAGGTGCCCTCCGCAGGTCAGGGGACCGGGAGAGGAGTAGATACCAATCTTAAGACCAAGCCCGTGAATAAAATCAGAAAGGGCATTCATATCAGGAAACTTTTCATTGCTCAGCAATTCTCCTGAACGGGTACGCTCACCAGCCTCCCATCCATCGTCGATATTCATGAACGTCCATCCGTAGTTGATCAATCCCGAGGCTGCCATTGATTTCGCGGAGGAGCGAACCTTTTCATCACTGACACTTAAACCCCAGCAGTTCCAGCTGTTCCATCCCATGGGGGGAGTTAGCTGGATGTTGTCGCCAACCCTGATTGTGAAATTTTTCCGCACTTCCCCATGAATATTGGAAGCAAGGAGAGTTACTTTATATTCACCTTCCTCTTTTATCTTTCCCCTGAGAAAACCATTCACAGAATCAAGCACAACTCCCTCCGGCAGACCATCGGCAGCATAGCTGACAGGTCTTGCACCTGATACCGGGATGGTATACAGAAGTTCATGCCCCGGCCTTACACCAAATACCTCCGGACCATTTATCCTTGGCTCGTTCGGGGCAGGAGGAGTAAGGATATAAGGTGCTCCCTGGGAGGTGTAAACAGGGTAGTTTGACCCATCGATGGCAAAAATGTATGCCAATGAATAACTTTCGGTCTGAGGGGCACTGAAGGTGAACATATGTTCTGCTTCAGCATTTGCATTTACCTGAAGCCTGTCCGATGCATTAAAGATCACGGAACCGTCTTCATTGCTTGTTACAAGCACGGTAAGGGTCCCTTTGAAATTTTCTGTTTTATGATTGTTCCTTATCCGGATGGTCTTGATGTAGTGCTCGCCTTTCATTATGAAAGGATCAGCATGTACATCCATCTTCAGAAAGTCCTTGATGTCAACCATGCTCACAGAGGGAGAGGGATTATTGAGCCCCCCGCCGCCACCATGGTCATTGACACGTAACGCTATGCTGTTTCGCTGGCCCCACAGCAGTCGCGGATCGTCAACAGAAAGGATGTAATTCCTGAAAAGGGAATAGGCTTCGGGGTCATATTCGAATTTCCCGGGTTTTGCATCCCTGTCATTGATCAAAACATTGTTCTGGCCAAGCAACTTCCCGTTCAGGAAGGTCTGTTCAGTATCATCGATCTGGCCAATAGAGATTTGTAATTTCTCCCCGAAATATGCATTTTCCCTTAATTCCTTTGGAAGGAAGAAGCTGATCCTGTACCATGCATACCCGTCATAAGCCTTGAATTCCCTGAGCTGATTTTCCCATACTGTATTGGGATTGATCCCGGTCCAGCGGGAGTCGTCGAAAGCAGGCTCCGCCCACTCAAGGTT
>CAYSAH010000654.1:0-2034 GCA_964428945.1 uncultured Bacteroidaceae bacterium
ATAACCATGTGAATTATAAATTTTTACTGTAATGAAAAAAAAAGGTACTTACCGTTTTGGTATGTTTTGCTGTTGCCATACATGTCCAATCGCAATATATTGTTAGCGGATCAGTTCTAAACGAGAGTAACTTAGCGCTTCAGGGTGCCAGTGTGCTTATTAAGGAGATGCAAAAGGGAACAACAACTGATAGCAATGGGAATTTTTCCTTGGAAAATATCCCTTCAGGAAAACATGAACTTGTAATTTCCTTCATTGGATATGACCCCTTGATTCGCAGCCTCTCAGTTGAAGGAAATAAGGAACTGGGAAGACTTGTACTCATACGTTCATATTATCCTGGAGAGGAGGCAACAATCAGTGCTGTCGGTGCATCGGAGAAGACCCCGATGGCTTTTACAAATTTGAGTAGCGAGGAGATAAGAGCAAGGAACTATGGCCAGGATATCCCGTTTATTATTGCTTCAACTCCTTCTTTAATAAGTTCTTCGGATGCCGGGAATGGAATTGGATATACCTCGATGAGGATCCGCGGAACAGATGCCAACAGGATCAATGTTACGATAAATGGCGTACCCCTGAATGATGCAGAGTCGCACAGTGTTTTTTGGGTCGATCTGCCGGAGATTGCATCTTCAAGCTCACAAATTCAGATCCAGAGGGGAGCAGGAACATCAACAAATGGAGCAGCTGCCTTCGGTGCCACTGTTAACCTGCAAACCAGTGCATCCAGGGATGAGCCTTATGCAGCATATGACCTTACAGCGGGCTCATTCAATACGCTAAGAAATACTGTTTCTCTTGGAAGCGGCCTGATAAGGGACAGGTTCTCCCTTGAAATGCGCTTGTCTGACCTTCATTCCAATGGTTTTATCGACAGGTCGTGGACCGACCTTCAGTCTTACTACCTTGCAGCCGGATGGAAAAGCAAGTCATCGGCCTTTAAATTTATAAGCTTCGGGGGTTTCGAGGAGCTTTACCAGGCCTGGGGCGGTGTACCTTCCTCACTGCTGAATATTGACCGAACCTATAATGAAATGGGCGCTTACACGGATACCAGCGGACAAACAGCCTATTATGATAAGCAGGTGGACCATTATGACCAGGTGCACTACCAATTGCACTATTCAAAAGAAATAACAGGAAGTCTGCATTTCAATGCCGCCTTGCACCTTACAAATGGTACCGGCTATTACGAGGAATATGTGCCTGACCAGGACTACGGGTATTACGGGATGCAAAACCCGGTGACAGGAGCCGATACCGTATTCCTTACCGACCTGGTAAGAAGGAAATGGCTCGATAACCGGTTTTATGGAGCAATAGCATCCCTGAAATATGAGACCGGGAGTGGGGAGTTCCTCCTTGGCGGTGGATGGAACCAGTATAAAGGGATGCATTTTGGCAAAGTAATCTGGGCTGAATATTTCGGGAACAATTCTATCGGACATCAATGGTATGAGGGCCTCGGTGACAAGACCGACTGGAATGTATACGGAAAATATTACCATTATCTCGGCGAATCTTTAACTGCATTCCTGGATCTGCAAATCAGGGGAATTGTACATATTATTGAAGGCACTGATGCTAATAACAGAAACATTACACAGGACCATTCCTTCCTGTTTTTCAATCCAAAGGCAGGGCTAAGCTATAATCCGGGTACAGGGCAACGTGCTTTTGCCTCCTTCGCAAGGGCAAACCGGGAACCCAACAGGAATAACTATACCGATGCTCCCATGGACAAACAGCCGGTAAAGGAAACCCTTAATGACTTTGAAGCAGGATATTCCATAGGCCGCAATTCATGGAAAGCAGGGATTACGCTATACTACATGGATTATGATGATCAGCTTGTATTGACTGGACAAATAAATGAGGTTGCTTATCCTGTAATGACCAATGTGGCCCGAAGTTACAGGGCTGGAGGAGAATTTGAATTCGGGTTCAATTATTTTAACAAGATATTCTGGAATGCCAATCTTACCATCAGCAGGAACAGGATCCTCGATTTCGTCAACTACATCGATAACT